>NZ_JAIDEN010000045.1 GCF_029054785.1 Duncaniella sp. | reverse complement strand
GATATATAGTCTGTCACCGGATTTCCGCTATCGGAGTCCGGCTTATTTTTTTCTGTTGAATTTCGGTGTTATGCCGATGAAGAATTCGAAGTTGATTCCGGGCATCGGGCGTGAAAGCACTGAAAGATAGTCTTCGTTGAAGAGGTTGTTGACTGCGAATTTCAGTGACAGGTCGACCGGTTTGAATGAAAGACCTTTTTCAAGCGATATGTTGCTCATGAAATACTGGGGGAGATGGCCGGTGAGGGTGTAGTCATTGCTTGACATCGTGAACCGTTCCGAGTACCAGCACCATTTGTAAAGAAATCCCCACGAGCGCCATGCGAGACGTCCGCTGAAAGAGGCTGAATTTTTCGGGACATAGGGCAACTGCTTGCCGACAGACTGATCGGCAGGCGACATTTTTTCGCCTTCGTTGACCGAGGGTGTCCAGGAATAGGATCCGTTCAGATCAAGGAACCAGTCTTTGAATGGTTGTAGCCCAAGATTGGCTGTTACTTCGACTCCGTAGGCATGGACTTTCTTGACATTTCTCGGAGAAAAGAAGCCTTTGGTTGTCGGAAGCCAGATGATCCAGTCGTTGATGCGCGAGTCGAACCATGTGACACTGCCGTTGAGGCTGTAAACCTCATTTTTGCCTATCTCGAAACTCGCACCTGCATCGTAGGTGAAACCGTGCTCGTTGCGCAGGTCCGGATTGCCTCCGGGAAGGAAGTAGAGGTCGTTGAGGGTCGGGAAGCGATAGTTTCTGGAGACAGAGGCCTTGAGCATAATGTTGCCTGTGCGCGAGATGAGGCCGTCAATGAAAAAGGCGGGGATCAGCGGCGCCCATTCGGTGCCGAACATCTCTTCGCGCAACACGACTGACATTCCAAGCCTTTCGGTCGGCTGCCATTTTGCCGACAAAGAGCCTGAAAGTTCTATGCGTCCCTTGTCATAGCCGACAATTGCTTTGTTGCCGTCCTGAAGTATGATGTTTTTATCCTGGCTGCGCACAAAATGCTGGTGGGCCGAGATATTTCCGGTGAAGAACCATTTGCGGTTGGGTGTGAATTCCCCCTCGGCCTGGCCGTAAATTGTGTTGACTCTGCTGCGGGATCGGGTCATAGTGGCCCAGTTTCCGGAGGCAACCTCGCGTTTGTAGTCATAGGCCATCCATGTGTGGATATAGCCCCCTTTAAGTCCGGCCTTCCACTTTGTCCGGTTGTGGTCCCAGGAGAGTACGTTGCGGAATGTCTGTTCGCGCTGACGGTTCTCGAAGTCGGAGGCATTGCCATAGTCAGTGGTCAGCATCGGCAGTTCCCGGTTTGAGTCGATATACCAGGCGTTGAGTCCGAATCGGTCACCTTTGAGGGTGTTGTAGTAGATTTCCTGAAGAATGTGAGTGTCTCTGAACGATCCGCTTTTGTTGCGTTCGGTCGGGTGATATTGGTCTATGATGTTGTGGTCATCGTCATAGATGTTTATCTTTTTGTCGTGGTTGACGTACTTATAGTCATTGGGTGATGATGAGTTGACGGCCCGTGTCGAGATATGCCATTTGTCGCTGCCATAGGTTATGCGGGCGAATTCGTCGAATGTGCTGAAAGAGCCTATGCCCTGGACATACTGCGCGTTGAATCCCTCCGGAGTGTCAGGCGTTGTGGAGAGTCTGACAAGTCCGCCGAGTCCGCCTCCGGTCTCGTTGACTGAAGATGTTCCGTGGAGCAGTGAAGCCTGATCAATAAAATAGGATGGTATGGTCGAGAAGTCGGTCATGCCGAGCATCGGGTTATTGATGCGCATGCCGTTCCATGTCACTTGGGTGTGGCTTGGAGATGTGCCCCGGAATGCGACTGTCGAGAGCGTTGCGCGGCCATAGCTTTTGACGAAGATCGAAGAGTTGAAAGTAAGGATGTCGGCCATCGACAGTGCGATGTTTTCTTTAAGCATGGCACTGTCAAAGGTGGTTTTGGTCACGCCGATATCTTTCATCGGGCGTTTGGCTTTGACAACGACTTCTCCAAGGCGGTAGGAACGCTGTGCTGCCACGTGAAATGTCGCTGAGAGGAGTATGGAGAATATTATCAGTAATTTTTTCATAGACGTGTACCGGCTTTATTTCCAACAGAAAGCTCCGGGCGTGATGCCGACATAAAATTCGTCGACAAGTTCGCCTTCAGGACTGTAACGGTAGATCATTCCCTGCTGCTGATAGTCGATCGCATCGGCCACATAGACTTCCCCGTTGGCCGGGTTGACTGTCAGTCCATAGTATTTTGTGTCGCGGAATTCGAGGAATGGTCTGACAGGAAGCCGCGTCGCTGTGACATCCATGCGCCAGATATCGTTGTTGATCCAGTAGAGCGTATCGCCGGTGCCGTTGAGCTGCACCTCCGAAGGCCAGTCACCGAATTTGAACTTGAACTGCTTCTCGATGGTGAACGTCGCGGCGTCGATGCGGTAGAGCGACGGTGCCTCATGTCCGTAGGGACTGCCTTCATAGCCGCCGTCAGTCACGGTCCACATCTTGTCATATCTGTCAAGCACCAGTGATGTCGGCTGGATGCCAACGGTCAGCTGGTCTACCACCTGATCAGTTTCGGTGTCGATCTTTATGATACGGTTCTGGTAGCTCCAGCAGTTGCAGTACACATATTTGCCGTACTGCACCATCTGTTCGGTCGATCCGCTTTCCATAGTCATGTCAGGCACCGTGATATAGCCGGTGATCTCATATTTCTTCGGGTTGACGATGAAGATGCGGTTGTCCCAGAGCTGTGTGACATAGGCTTTTTCATCGCTCAGAAAGTGGATATAGCGCGGAGATGTCAGATTCTCGATGCGACCGATCTCCTTGAATGTGTTGAGGTCTATGGCGAAGATGACGTGTGAGTTGTTGACCACTATCCACCCCTTGTTGTCATAGATGCTCATCGACTGGGCCACATCGCCGAGTTTCATGCCGTTGGCTCTGAAAAACACCTCGTTCTGCACGGTGTTTGTGGCCGGATCGTAGTAGCTCAGAGTGGCGTTGCCGTACTGGAAGTTCCCTTCGTTGGTTATGAAAAGGCCCGATCCGGTGACATCGAAGTCTTCCGTTTCGCCGTAGTCCCACTCCATACACCCGCCCAGGGTCAGAGAGGAGAGGATCAGAATGAATATTGAGAATGGTTTCAGTCTTGATTTCACTGCTTCTTGATCTTTATTTGTCATGCGTGCGTTTAAGCGCCGCAAAATTACTTCTTTTATGCGAGAACGCCAACTGCCTGCGGTGCGGATGATCGGAGGTCCCGCCGGACTGACGGATGATGCAAGGGAATCTTTTTTGTCTGGTTGGTTTCAGGTCAGAGTATCCTGAAAGCCTCAGACGGCGGGAACACTGTCATTCCCTTGCGTCCGTCAGCCCGGCAGGGCCTGCCGGTCGGCAGAAAAAAGAGTAAAGTTTGGAGTTATGGTCTAATGGTTCAGGCTTCTGTCATGCCTACTGAGACATCAGCGAGAGGTCCTGGAAATTGAACACTTCGGTAGAGACTTCTCCGAGCCATCCGGATTTGGAATTGACTCCGGTCTGTACCTTTATGAAGTCGATATACTGGAGATTTATATGCGTCAGGTCAGGATACATCGCGTTTTCGATCAGGAACCCGTTGCGTTGTCCTTCTCCGCCTGAGCCGTTCGGGCCGCCGAGGTCGTCACTGCCTTTGTTGTCGGCATAACCCCAGCCGAATGCGCTGTTGTCCCAGAAACCGGAGCTTGGGTCCTGAGAGGTCCGGGCTGCCAGGCAGGTGCCGTTGAGCGTATATGAGTCTGCTTCGATCCAGGCCGGATAGTAGTAGTCCTGACGGTGGAAGGCGCTTAGATAGTCCACACAGCCGTTGCCACCGTAGTTGTCGGTCCATAGCACGTTCATCTTCGGTCCGGCAGGGCGGTAATAGGTCACTGCATAGTCCTGGCGTGTGCCTGCGTTTCCGGTCTCCGATCCGCGCAGTTCATACCATTCATCATCGGGAAGTCCGTTGCCGTTGACATCCTGCATGACGTAGACCACACCGGGCTCGTTGGAGCCTCCCGATCCGGTTGTAGCGTTGAAAAACGCATTACCCATGACGGCGAAATCAAACTGCCCGTCTCTCTTGCTGATACTGTGGTCGAAACCGACTATTATATAGCCTCCGAACCCTCCGAGAGTGACAAAGGCTTTCTTGGCAAGTCGCTCCGAGGCCCATGCGTTTGCTTGATCAAGTGTAGTCTCATTGCCGGTCATGCCTCCGGTTGAAGTCTCGCCGATGAACTGGCCCGGTGCCGGAACCCATTCAAATACCTTGGTGCTCTCGGCAGAACTTCCGGCTGTAGGCCTGCGGTAGCGCTGCGCCTCGGTGGCATCCACGCACACCACCTTGACCGATGCGCTTGCCGTTTCATCGACCGTCAGGCTGACAATGTATTCGCCCGGCGCGTCGGGGGTGAAGGGGAAGGTCCGCGCAGTGCATTCGCTTGCCACTCCGTCAACCGTCCATGAGAATTTCCGGGCCGCAAGATTTTCGATAAGCGGACTCAGAAACACGGGGCGTCCGGCAAACGTGTAGCGTGTGGTTGATGTCTGGAAATATGACGGTGTAGGGAATGATAGGCTGTAAGGCAACTTGTCGGCCACACAGATGCTGATCTCCACCGAATCTTCGCCATCGGCGTTCCAGGCTCTGACTGTCAGCTTGTAATCACCCGTCTCCCCGGCTTGGAAGCGGTAGTCCATATCCGAGCCGACTTCCACACCGTCGAGTGTCCAGCTGATCTTGAAATCCGTTCTGTCACTGTTGCTGATCTCAGGGCGGAACACATATTCCGATCCCACGGCGAGCGTCAGTGAGTTGCCTGCAAGTGGCAGTGAAATTATCGGAGCGGCCGGATCGACCACGTCCACTCTCAGGTCTTCGCTGGAACTCCCGGCCTTGTTGCTCACGGTGACGGTCACGTAATATTCGCCCGTCTCGGTCCACTGCCGGGTGAATTCAGCAGTGGTCGCGGCCTCGGTTCCGTCTACAGTCCAGAGATACGAGGCGCCCTCGGCATTGCGGTAGGCCGGAGCTATCGTCAGTTCGTCGCCCGCATTCACCGTATAGATTCCGCTCTCGCTGTCAAGGATGATCTGCGGTTTCGCCGCGTTGTCATTCTCGATCACCTCGTCGCGGTTGCATGAAAAGAGCATAGTCCCCGCCAGAAGTATGGCGGTGGCCGTGCCCGTTCTTTCTATCATTCTATTCATATTATATCAGAGGTCTTTTCTTGAAAGCCTTTTTAGAGGGCGTTTTTGACAACCTTATTCTTCGAAGCGTACTGCCACGTCGTCATAGGCGAAATAGGCAGGCTGGCTGAAGCCATAGCCGTTGTCCGATGATCCGGTCACGTTGAACTCAACTTTAGCCACTTTGCCTAACTCGGAAAGGTCCCAGCGGGTCCAGTCGCGGACAATGTTGTCAGGCCCGTTACACATATAGAACTTGCTTTCGCCTGCCTTGCTGCCGTCGGCTGCATATCCTGTAGCTACGATCTGCACCCAGTCGTCAGGACCGATCTTGGCGGTGAGGCCGTTGCCGGAGATATAGCAGTTCATGGCATATGTGGAGTTCATTACCCACATATGATCTATGATGCGGGCTTTGCCGTCGGCAAACTCAATGGCCGGGAGTCCCTCGTTAGTATTGAACTGCGAGCCGTCAAGATATCCGTAGTGCATGGCGAAGTTGCTTGAACCGTTGTGGCCTCCGGCACCGTAGACTGAGAGCTGGTGTGAGAAATCGCCGTGGCTCAGATCTGTGTCGGCATAATTCGAGATGGCGTGGCCGCCGCTCCAGTAGCAGTACATGTCGAAAGCCGGCGGCATGGAGTGGCGCAGTTCGGTGTTGTTCTCGTCATACCACATGTATGGGTCATCCATTCCGTAGCTGTCCGGGCCATAGAGCAGTTCTCCGCCATACTGTTTATTGTCAATAAGATCGCTCCATCTGGAGATTGTCTTGTCGCAATAGCTAAGACTGAAAGGGCTGAATTTTGCGTCTTCATCTTCGAAAGTCAGGAAGCGCAGTTCATAGGTGGAGACTTCAATTTTGATTTCAGTCTCGATTTCATCTTCAGAAACAGTTGTGATGACGATCTCGCCTGTGCAGGCAACATTCCGTTCCTGATCTGACGGAGCTGTGATTGTCAGGATGTTGTCTGAAAAGTCCGATGACCAACCCTGAGGAGTTGAGATGGAGATATTGGCAATGTTCTGTGCATCGACGGTGTATGTCTTGCTTTCTCCGCGAGTGAATTTCTGGATTCCATCGCAATCTGTGATCACAAATTCAGGAACTGCCGGGTCCGGAGTGTCCTTTTCGTCCGAACAGCTTGTCAGAGGAAGCACACTCATCATTGCAAAGATGCTTAGGAGATTTAAAAATTTGACATTCATGGTTTTTGTCGTTTGAAGTCTGTTTTTGATTGGTTAAAGAATATACCGAAAAGAAAAATCCGCGTCTTTTCTGCGTTTTGCGCTCGAAAAGATGCGGATAGGATGATCTTTAAACAATACTTTCTCCTAAGGCATTCTCTCTTGAGATCAGATTGACTGAAATAGGAGGGGCCTTATGGCTTTGAAAGATGTGATTCCTGTCTGTAAATTCCCGCAGACGCAAAACAGATATGTCTGTAAACGGCAGGTCTTCTGACTTGTTCCGGTCAATCTGCGCCTTCTCACCCTGGAGGGACAATTCGAGACTCAAACTCATGTCCGACAGCGGTAATGGCATTGATGCAGAGACCGTCTGCACATACAAGATGTGAGATGGAACTTACAGCAGCGGGTACTGTTCCGGATTTTCACCGGATTCCCTATTAAACTCTTGTCGCCATGACTCTTCATGGCAGAGTTACCATTTACAGCGGCAAAGTTAATGATAAACATTGACAATGCCAAATTTTTATATTTGTGTCCTATTCCGGTCTGATTTAGTCGGTCATACCGGTCATACCGGAGCTAAGAAGCTTTTGTCGTCAGTCAAACACTCCTTCGATCGAGGCGTCTTCCGCATTGGTGTCGGCATCGATCTCCTCTTCGTAGTAGCCGTAGAATTCCTTTTCGCAGAGATCGATTCCTCCCGGAAATTCAAAACGGGCGCTTTGAGAGTAGTTGAGGTTCGGATCCGCATAGACTTTCTTCATGAAGCGTCCGTAGATCGGGAGTGCCATTGCTGCACCCTGGCCATAGGCCATCGTGTTGAAGTGAATGAAGCGTTCTTCACCTCCGACCCATGTTCCTGCGACAAGCTGAGGCGTGAAGCCCATGAACCATCCGTCAGCGTTGTAGTTGGTTGTACCGGTCTTGCCTCCCATCTCGGCTGTCAGACCGTAGCGTGAGCGCACACGGTGGGCGGTACCTTCGTTGACTACATTCAGCAGCATGGACAGAATGCGGTAGTAGGCTTTTTCACTGATAACCTCTGTGTGGCGTGGTGAAAATTCCGAGATGATGTTTCCGTTGTTGTCGGTGATCGCGGTGACAAACATCGGGTCGACACGCATTCCGTTGTTTGCAAAAGCGGAATAGGCGGTGACCATCTCCTTGACCGATACATCCGCCGGGCCGAGGCAAAGCGACATGACAGGAGGCAGATCGGCTGTGATACCGAAGTTGTGCATTGTTCTGACGAGTGATGGAGGGGAGAGCTGGGAGATCAGGCGGGCCGAGATCCAGTTGTTTGAGTTGGTCAGCGCCCAGCGCAGGTTGACCATCTCGCCTACACGTGCCGATCCTGCATTGCGGGGCGCCCATACGCGCCCGCTTTCATCGGTGATGACCGGCTGGGTATTGGAAAACTCATCGCAGGGGGTGAATCCTTCCTCCATCGCATAGGTGTACAGGAACGGCTTTACGGTTGATCCGATCTGGCGGCGTCCGGTAGAGACCATGTCATACTGGAAGTAGCCGAAGTCAGGCCCTCCGACATAGGCTTTGATGTGGCCGTTGAGCGGGTCCATTGCCATGAATCCTGTTCTGAGGAACATTTTTTGGTAGAGGACCGAGTCAAGAGGTGTCATCACGGTGTCGACAGATCCGTGGTAGGTGAAAACTTTCATTTCGCGTGGCGTGTTGAAAGCTCTGTCGATTTCTTCGCGTGAAGCGCCGGCCTTTACCATGTTGCGGTAGCGGTCGGTGTTTTTCATCGCGTTGCGGATGAGATGATTGCGGCGTATTTCTGAAAGTTCAGCCCGATCGGAAGTGTATGGAGCACCTTTGGTTCCGCGTTTTTCGCGGAAAAATGCGGGCTGGAGATAACCGCCGAGATGTTCGTCGACAGCCTCTTCTGCATAAGCCTGCATGCGGGTGTCAATCGTGGTGTATATTTTCAGACCGTCAGTATAGATGTCATATTTGGAGCCGTCTGGCTTGGGATTTTTTTCGATCCAGCCAAAAAGAGGATTTGTTTCCCAGGCAATAGAGTCATCAACAAACTTCTGGTTTTCCCAGGCGCGGTAGTTCTGGCGTTCGGGCTTATGAGCGCGAAGCATCCGGCGGAGTTCTTCGCGGAAATATGGAGCGATACCGTCTTTGGCATCCACGCGGTTGAAATTGAGCGTCAGAGGAAGTGCCGAAAGGGAGTCGAGTTGGGCTTTGGTGATTTTTCCAGCCTTTTCCATTTGGGCAAGCACCACATTGCGACGCTGAAGCGTACGTTCATTCCTTCTGACCGGATTGTAATAGGCCGGATTCTTAACCATGCCCACAAGGGTTGCGGCCTCCTCGATAGTCAGATCCTTAGGCGCTTTTCCGAAGTAGACATGTGCGGCGGACTTGATGCCGACAGCATTATAGAGGAAGTCAAACTGGTTGAGATACATCTTTATGATCTCTTCCTTTGAATAGTAGCGCTCCAGTTTTACGGCGATCATCCATTCGATCGGTTTCTGCATAGCTCGTGAGAGGAAGCCGGAACTTGTCGGGGAATATAGCTGCTTGGCAAGCTGCTGTGTCAGGGTTGAACCGCCGCCGGCGTTTTTATTGCCCATCAGGACAGTTTTGAACAACACGCGGGCAAGGCCACGCATGTCAATGCCGGAGTGTTCTTCGAAACGCACATCCTCAGTAGAGATCAGAGCGTCTATGACATGAGGCGACACTTCATCGAAGTCTGCGTAGACACGGTTGCCGGTTCCGACGAAATAGCGCCCGATCTCTTTGCCGTCAGACGAATATAGCACAGAGGCAAAACGATCGGTCGGATTTTTTAGCTCCTCGACCGGCGGCATGTAGCCGATCACTCCATTATAAACAAGGAATAGGAAGAGGAAAACTCCGATGACACCAAGAGTGAAGATGATCCATAGCGTGGCTATTATGCCACGATGTTTTTTCGTCTTCTTGGCCTTTGTGTCTTTTTCAGACGGGTTGTTGCGAGTCTGATTGGGATCTGTCTGTTGCATGGAGAAAATGTAGGAGTTGAGGGGGATGTTTCCCGATAGCCGAAAAAACTGAAGTTTTCAGGTGCTGGTTTCGATCGTTCTATAAATATAATGTATGCGCGCGTGAAAAACAGTCGCTTGTTAGCGATCACAACGCTTCAGTCTGCAAAATTAGTAATATTTCGGCGAAATAGCAAAGCTGTCATTCAGTTCTTGTTCCAGTCGGCGAAAGGAGAACTTTTGGCAGAGTCTTATCAGGACTCAGGATAGCCGCCGGGGACCGGATCAATTATTTTGACCGGAGATGTGGAGATCACCGGGAGCATCTGCCTGAGTGTTTCAACCGCGTCTTTTCTGGCCTGGCGGACATAGCCTTTGGCATAGATCTTTTTTCTGAAATTTTCAATTACTTTGCGCTTGACCGCGTTTTCTTCGGCTGTTGTGAACTGAGATGATCCAAGCAGTTTTTCGTTCCAGGTGTCAATGACTATGTATGAACCCGGACGGGTGGACTCACGGATTTCAATGATTTCATGCGGCAGAGACACGACTATTGTGTCTCCGACTGAAGATGTGGAGATGCTGTCGAGGTCGAATGATATGTAGCCGTTGAGAGTCGTCCGCGCGAAAATGTGTTTGGTTCCGATGTGGCCTTTGACGGGTACGTCTTCAACGATTTCCACCGTACAGAGTTCCATAGCCGGTCGAAGGTCGGTCACCAGGGCATCATGAATTTTGAAATTGGATGCTTCCGGCGATTTTTTGAATTCCATGCAGAGGATTATGACTATTGCGGTGAGAGTCAGAAGGACACCCCACCTTAATATGCTGAGAAGTTTCATAGTAAGTAAATCTTAAAAATTAAAAGTAATATATTACTGGTAAGGAACAGTTTAATGTGTCGGCTTGGTTAATTTTTGAATTTTATCCGGACGTTGAGTCCCTGGTTTTGACCCCATTGAGTGAAATATGCGATTGCCTTGGCTTTTGCCAATTCTGTCAGGTGAGATGTGAAATCGGGATTTTCCTTCACTTCTTTTTTCAGCAGACGGTTCATTTCCTCTTTCAGCAAGGCTCGTTCGTCGGCGTTGATTTCAGATCTCAGACCTGTGACGCGGTAGTGTTCCTCTCGGATTTCAGCGTCGCGTCCGGCAAATTCGACCTCGACGGGCGGTAGGGTGATTTCAAGATTTTCTCCATCGGAATCCAGCCTGACATCATCGGGCGACAGTCTGTCAAGATTAATGTAGGCCCGCAGATATGTGTCGTATGAATATACGGCTTTGCGGGAACCGGGTTTGATTGCCGCGAGTATGGCGGATGCGGTCTGCTTCAGCCCTTGGGCTTCGCTGAGACGGATATCGTCGATTGTGGCCAATTTTGAAATGGTCATGCGTCCGACCACCAGTTTTTTGACTGCTCGAAGTTCTGAATAATAGGTGATGGCCGGATCCTCATCAGAAATCTTCTCGCGACAGCCGGAGAAGACCGTCGCGAGAAGAGCTGATAGGATTATTAAAGTCAGTGATATTCGGGCTTTAATCATTTCGGTTTATTTTCTTTCTGTGTGTCTGTGATTAAGATGAAAGCAAGTGTATGAGGCGAGAGGGGAGGGAAGATGACGGAGAGTGCATCTGCGGATTATTCAACACGGCGTGCGCCGTCGGAGATCACAACGTCGTAGATCTTTGGCTGATGTCCGTAGCGCTGGTTGAATTTATCGGTCACGGTTGAGATGAAGCTGTCATAGATGGCGTCAGGGACGAGGTTGATAGTGCAGCCTCCGAAACCTCCACCCATGATGCGGGATCCGGTCACGCCACATTCGCGGGCGATGTCGTTGAGGTAGTCAAGTTCCACACAGGAAACTTCGTAGTCTTTCGAAAGGCCGCGGTGGGTCTCATACATGAGTTTGCCGACGGTTTCGATGTCGCCGCGGTTGAGCGCTTCGCAGACATCAAGGACGCGTTCTTTTTCCTCAATGACGAATTTGGCGCGGATGTAATCCTCGGCTGAAATGTCGTTCTTGATGGAGTTGAGCATATCCATGTCAGCGTCGCGGAGAGTTTCAATGCCGAGACGACGGGCCACGTTTTCACATGACTGGCGACGTTTGTTGTAGGGAGAGTCAACGAGTTCATGTTTGACAACGGAATCGACAAGAACCAGACGGTAGCCGTCGAGCTTGAAGGGGAAATATTCGAATTCAAGCGAGCGGCAGTCAAGACGGATCAGGCAGTCTTTTTTGCCGAACACAGAGGCGAACTGGTCCATGATGCCGCAGTTGACACCGCAGTAGTTGTGCTCGGTGGACTGGCCGATTTTTGCGAGTTCGAATTTGTCGATGGAATTGTCGTTAAAGAGGTCGTTGAGAGCGAATGCAAAGCATGATTCAAGTGCGGCCGATGAAGAAAGACCTGCACCTAAGGGAACATTGCCGGCGAATGTCGCATCGAAACCTTTGACAGCGCCGCCACGCTTGATCACTTCGCGGCACACGCCGAAGATATAGCGTGCCCACTGCTGTGAGGGGGCGTCTTCCTCGTTCAGTCCGAATGTCGACGATTCGTTGAGGTCTATCGAGTAGAGATTGACTTTCTCGCTTCCGTTCGGACGGATGTCAGCCATGATGACTTTATCGATGGCGCCGGGGAATACGAAGCCACCGTTATAGTCGGTATGCTCGCCGATGAGGTTGATGCGTCCGGCAGAGGCATAGAGTGTGCCTTCGCCGCCGAAATGCGATGCGAAAGCTTCGCTGACTTTTTTCTTGAGTTCCATGGTTGTGAAGATGAGATTTTGTTGGGAGATTTTTTAGAACATTTTTTCCGGATAGACTCCTTCGGCGTGTAGTTGAGCGAATTTCTCAACTACACCAGGACGGTCAGCCGCATAGGTGACACCGAACCAGCGAGAGTCAGTGTCAAGTACTTTCACGGTTGCTTCGCCGGAGTGGATGAGGGTGTCGATTACCAGAGGAATGAAGAATTCTGCTTTCGGAGTGTTGAGGTCTTTGTCAAGGAATGTGCGGAATTCACGTTCGGAGTAGTCGAAATAGTCAGGAGTGAAGCCCCAGAGGTTCATCGAGACGGGGGTCATCGGATCGAGAGTCTGTTCAACGCCGTTTTCGTCGGTGAAAACGATGTCGCCGTTAGGTGCGTAGGAGATGGCAGTGCGCTCAACAACGCCGGTAAGATTGCCGTCAGAGCCTTTGGAGCATACGCCACGGGCTACGGAGCCGTTTTCTGTCATGGTGTTGCCTACGCGGAAACCGACCATCGAGTAGTCGCCTTTGCGGTCGCGGGGACGCATGAGATCTTCGGCCATTACGCGGAATGCGTCGCGTCCGTAGAAGTCATCGGCGTTGATCACGGCGAAAGGCTCGTTGATCACTTCGCTACCCATCATGACAGCGTGGTTTGTACCCCAGGGTTTGCTGCGGTCTGCCGGGCAGACGTAGCCTTCAGGGAGTTTGTCGGTTGCCTGGAACACAACTTCGACAGGAATATGACCTTCGTATTTGGAGAGAATCTTTTCGCGGAAATCTTTTTCGAAATCTTTACGGATTACAAAGACAACTTTGCCGAAGCCGGCCTGGATGGCATCATAGATCGAATAGTCCATGATGGTCTGGCCCTGGGGACCGAGGGGATCAAGCTGCTTGAGACCGCCGTAGCGACTGCCCATGCCGGCAGCGAGTACAAATAAGGTTGGTTTCATGACTCAGAGAGTGGTGAATTTAAAGATTATAGTTTCGTTATATTTTTCGTCCGGATTGAGACGTGATGATGGGAATTCAGGGTGGTTGGGAGCATCAGGGAAGTTCTGACATTCGACGGCCACACCGTCATAGTCGTTGTATGTCCCGCCTGAAATGCTTTCGGGGCAGCCGGCAAGCCAGTTGCCGGTATAGATCTGCATACCCGGCTGGGAAGTCGAGATCCGGAGTTCGCGGCCTGACTTGGATGAGCGCAGCACGGCGACTTCCTTGACAGTGCCTTTGGAATAGCCGTCGCAAACCCAGCAATGGTCATAGCCTTTGCCAACTTTCAGCGGATGGAAATCTGCGTTGATGTCTTGGCCGATGGTTTTGAACTCGGTGAAATCCATCGGTGAGTCTTTGACGGGAGCGAGTTCGCCGGTCGGGATCTGCGTGTCGTCTGTCGGAAGATAGCGGGTGGCGTTGAGCCTGAGCTGGTGGTCGAGGACAGAGCCTGCGTTTTCGCCGTCAAGGTTGAAGTAGACGTGGTTGGTGAGGTTGATGACTGTCGGAGCATCGGTCTCGGCCTGAAGCTGGAGCTTGAGCTCATTGTCGTCGGTCCAGGTATAGATGGCCTTGACGTCAAGATTGCCGGGATAGCCTTCTTCGCCGTCGGCTGCGCGATAGCTGAATTCAACGGAGTCTCCGTTGATGCAGCTCTCCCAGATCCTGTTCATGAAGCCTGTCGGGCCGCCGTGGAGGGCATTGGGACCGTTGTTGACAGCAAGTGTGTAATCTTTGCCGTCAAGGGTGAAATGTCCGAGGGCAATGCGGTTGGCGAATCGTCCGGGGATTTTACCGGCACAGGGTCCGTCGGCAAGATATGATGCCGGATCTTTGTAACCGAGCACCACATTGGCCATGTTGCCTGTGGCATCAGGTACTTTTACCGCTACGATGCCGGCGCCGAGTGACGAAAGTGTGACTGATGCACCTGAATTGTTAGTGAGTGTATAGAGTGTGATTTCGCCTGCCGGAGAGGAGGCTTTGGAAGTCTGGATGTTCATGAAATAAGAATTGATGAGCCTTTCAAGGCATTATTGGACCATTGGAATTTACGAAAAGCCTGAACTTTTTCATTACTGCAAATATAAAAAATATTCACCGTCTGACCAACATTCCGGTCCTAAAAATCCCAAACTTGCGGACTTAATATTTGTTTATAGGCTTAAATTTGTGAAAAAGGCGGCTGAATACAATTAGAGTTTGTTTCATCCGGACATTCTTGAGGCTTTTTATCTTATCCGCTTGGTCTGTGGTGTGAAATGAGTCAAGAGCCACGATGCTGTGGATTGCCTTTAGGCAGGATCTCCGCAGATTCGTGGCTCTTGATGTGGGGCAGGTCGTGTGAGATTTATTTGTGAGTCGCTGTTTCGCTGACCGCATCTTTGAGCCGGTCAAGGGCTTCGCAGACCACGGCGCGAGGGGAGGCTATGTTCAGGCGCATGAAGCCTTTGCCTTCGGGTCCGAACATTTCGCCGTCGTTGAGAGCCAGGCGGGCTTTCCTTACAAAAAGATCAATGAGCCGGTCATGGTCCAGTCCGAGCCCGCGGCAGTCAAGCCATATAAGGAAACTTGCCTGCGGACGAAGCGGTTTGATCTGCGGGATATGCTCCTCGCAGTAGCTGATGACGAAGTCGATGTTGCTTTCGATATAGCGCAGCATTTCGCGTCGCCATTCCTCCCCTTTGCTGAAGGCGGCGATGGTTGCGATCGGGGCAAAGAGGGTAGGTTCGTTAAACTCGTTGGCCGTCAGCCAGCCGAAGAGGCGTTCGCGGATCCGCTGATTGGGGACTATCGCGTAGGAGCTGACTATGCCGGCGATATTGAATGTCTTGGATGGAGCGCCGAAAGTGATACTGCATTCTGCTGCTTCAGGACTTACGGAGGCAAACGGGATGTGGCGGTTGTCCCACAGAGCCATATCGCAGTGGATTTCGTCGGAGATTACGAGGATGTTGTGGCGATGGCAGAATTCAGCCAGGCGCTGGAGGGTAGGACGGTCCCAGGTGATGCCGGCGGGATTGTGGGGATTGGAGAGGATGAGCAGGCGGCATTTTTCGTCAGCCACTTTTTCAAGATTGTCGAAATCCATGCTGTAAGAACCGTCGGGATTTTCGATGAGCGGGTTGTAGACCACTTCCCTGTGGTTGCCTTCAGGTGTCAGACGGAACGGATGGTAGACCGGTGGCTGGATGATCACTTTTTCGTCTTCTTTGACAAAGACATTAATGACCATTCCGATCCCTTTGACGATTCCCGGAATGTAGGTGATCCATTCGCGCTCGATCTGCCAGTCGTGATGGTCTGCGATCCAGCGGATCACCGTGGGCCAGTAGTCCGACGGTTCGATTGTGTAGCCGAAAAGCGAGTGGTCGAGGCGTCGGCGCAGGGCCTCGGTGATAAACTCCGGAGTTTCGAAGTCCATGTCCGCTACCCACATCGGGAGCAGACCTGCATCGCCGTAACGTTCTTCGAGCGCGTCGAATTTCAATGCGCCGGAACCTTTTCGGTCGATTATTTTGTCGAAATTATATTTTCCCATTGCTTGGTTTTTTAGTGGATACGAGTGCTTATGAATCTTTATTCTGTTTCCTGTCAATTTTGCTCAAGAGCCTGTCGGATGTCATCAAAAAGATCATCGACATCTTCCAGTCCGACAGAGATGCGGATGGTTGTGTCAAGGATGTCCATGCTGCGGCGTTGTTCGTCAGTGAAGGGGCCGAAGATGGTGCTTGCAGGATGGATTGCAAGTGATTTGTTGTCGAAGAGGTTGGTTGCGCGGCGGATCAGCCTGAGATTATTGATGAAACTGAAACAAGCGTCGCGGTCTGCAAGGTCAATGGTCAGCATGGCTCCCGCCGTCGGTCCGAACTGCCGACGGGCTATTTCGTGATATGGATTGTCTTTGAGACCGACATAATTGACTTTACGGATAGCCGGGAGTCCGCAGAGCCGCTCTGCAAGAGTCTGGGTGTTGGCCGACTGGAGCCGATAGCGAGCATCGAGATTCTCCAGACCGAGTGTCTGCATATATGCGACGTGCGGGGTCATATAGGCACCGAGGTTGAGCAGCATCTCTGAACGCATCCGCTTGCCGAAGCATGGGCAAGTGCCGTAGTCGATCACGAGTCCGCCGATGGAAGTGGCGCCGCCTGACAGATATTTGGTGCTTGAGACTATTTCGATGTCCACTCCAAGCGAGTGGGAGTCAAATTCGGTGAAGGGGATAGCTGTCGTGTCGGCGATCAGTGGAATGTTGTGACGGTGTGCTATTTCTGCAAGGCCTTTCAGATCGGCTACCTCCATTTGCGGATTGGTGATGATTTCAAGGTATATGCAGCATGAGTTTTCGTCTATGGCTTCTTCGACTTGAGTAAGGTCGGTGAGGTCACACAGTCCGGCACCGACACCGAAACGGCCTAAAGTGGCGGTTATCAGGGCATAGGTGTTGCCGAACATATGACGTGAAGTCACAATGTTTTTTCCTGCGCCTGAGACTGCCATGAGGGCATTGCTGATAGCTGCCATTCCGGAGCTGAAGGCAATGACATCCTTTGCGCCTGTCAGAGCCTTGACTTTGTTTTCGAAATAGATGACAGTCGGATTGGTGACTCTTGAATAGTCCGGGGCGTTGGTGCGTCCGCAGAATGCGTCTGCCATTTCGTCTGCGTTGTCAAATTCGTAAGCGGCAGTATGGTAGACAGGCATGCTGAGTGAATTGTAAGCGTCGGGGCTTTGGAAGCCGGTATGGATTGCACGTGTCTGTTTTTTCATGACTTTTTTTGGATTGTTGGTCTTGGGATTGTTTATTGCGGGACCGAATTTTTCACAAAGATAAAGATAAAAACTGAAAGTAGGTAAAAACTTTGTGAGGCTGTCTGCCATCAATCAGTAAATTACTGCCCGTTCAGAAACGTAATTCCACATACCGATTGGAAAATCATTAGAGGTCGTTTAATAACAATAGTTAAAATCTGAGCGAAAGTATTGAGGTGGATATGGTTCTGAATTGAAGGAGTATAGTTCGCTATGCTCCTTTCTCATTTACAACAATTTATCTAAAAGATACACCACTCAGATTTTAACTCTTGTTTTTAAACGACCTCTTAGTTTATGTGGATAAAAATTCGTAACTTTGCACCCCGAAAAACGAAAACAAAATTTTCGAAGAGTTATTTTTTAGAAGAAACTTAGATGATAGCTGTTAATAATTTAGGAATCCAATTTGGCAAACGAGTGCTTTTCCAGGATGTGAATCTCAAGTTTACACCCGGCAACTGCTATGGTATAATCGGCGCTAACGGAGCTGGCAAGTCCACTCTTATGCGCATACTCAGCGATCAGCTTTCGCCAACCCACGGCACTGTAAGCCAAGGTCCCGGCGAGCGCATGAGCGTTCTGGAGCAGGACCACTTCAAGTTTGACGACTGCACGGTCATGGAAACCGTTCTCCGCGGCCACACTGTGCTCTGGGACATCATGCAGGAAAAAGATGCCCTCTATGCCAAGGAAGATTTCTCGGATGCCGACGGTATTCGCGCTTCCGAACTGGAAGAAAAGTTTGCGGAACTCGAAGGCTGGAACGCCGAAAGTGATGCTGCCGCTCTTCTCAGCGGTCTCGGTATAAAGGAAGACAAGCACTACACTCTCATGCGCGACATGAGCGGTAATGAAAAAGTGCGTGTGCTTCTTGCCAAGGCTCTTTTCGGCAATCCGGACAACCTCCTGCTGGACGAACCTACCAATGACCTTGACCTTGACACCGTGGCATGGCTCGAAGACTATCTGTCGAAGTTTGAAAACACAGTGCTTGTGGTCAGCCACGACCGTCACTTCCTTGACTCGGTCTGCACCCACACTCTCGATATCGACTATAACAAGCTGACTCTCTTCGCCGGTAATTACAGCTTCTGGTATGAGTCATCACAGCTTGCATTGCGTCAGCAGCAGCAGGCCAATAAGAAAGCTGAAGAGAAACGCAAAGAACTTCTCGAATTCATCCAGCGCTTCAGCGCCAATGTCGCCAAATCCAAACAGACAACTTCGCGCAAGAAGATGCTTGAAAAACTCAATGTCGAGGAGATCCAGCCTTCTTCACGCCGCTATCCCGGAATCATCTTTACGCCCAACCGCGAACCTGGCAACAAGATTCTTGAAGTCAAAGGTCTTACTGCTTCAGTCGATGGCGAAATTCTCTTCAAGGATGTCAATTTCCAGGTTGAGAAGGGCGACAAGATCGCATTCCTCAGCCATGATCCTCGTGCGATGACTGCGCTGTTCGAGATCATCACCGGCAACCGCAAGGCTGACGAGGGTACTTTTGAATGGGGACAGACAATCACCACTGCTTATCTGCCGCTTGACAATTCTGCCTTCTTCAATTGTGATCTGAATCTTGTCGACTGGCTTTCGCAGTTCTCAAATGACAGTTCGGAGATCTACCTCAAAGGTTTCCTCGGCAAGATGCTTTTCTCCGGCGAGGAGGTGCTCAAAAAGGCTTCTGTTCTTTCCGGTGGTGAGAAGATGCGATGCATGATCGCCCGCATGATGATGACCGATGCCAACACTCTGGTACTTGATTCTCCGACAAACCACCTTGACCTTGAATCAATCCAGGCGTTCAACAATACGCTCCAGGCATTCAAGGGCAATCTGCTTCTGTCAAGCCATGACCACGAGTTTATCCAGACCGTCTGCAACCGTATCATTGAGCTGACCCCCGGCGGAACAATCGACAAGATGATGGATTACGATGACTATATCACTGATGAAAAGGTGCTCGCTGCCCGCGAAAAACTCTATCCTCAGAAAGCTTGAGTAGAGCTTACACCTTAAAATAAATAAGAAAACGGACAGAGCCGGAAGTCAGATCAATCAACTTCCGGCTCTGTCCGTTTTCTTGTATCGCCGCCATTCGCGTTGATGTCAGGCAGGGGTCATCTCCGCAGACGTTTTGCAATTTCGCTGTGGTGGTGTGCCGACGATTTGTCGCCGGCAGTCTCATAGATGTCAGCTAAAAGCGAGTGGAGATTATAGAGGGCAGGACGCGGATAATCAGAGGTCTCACTCAGTGACAGTGCGACAAGGCAACGGTCCAGGGCGTTGTGGACGTCGTCGATATTGTAGTAGGCCATCGCCATGCGCAGAATGGCATCGAAATTGGTCGGATCGAGTCTGATGACGCAGTTCAGGTCCTCAAGTGCTTTCCTGTGGTCCTCAAGAGTCATTGCCGCGAGGGCGCGTCCGTAAAGAGCCGGAATGTGGTCCGGAAGAAGCGCCAAAGCCTTGTCATAGTTGGCGATTGCCGGTAGAGGCATTTCGTCGATGCGACAGTCATCGCCAAGCGAAGTGTATTCCATTGCCATGTCGCGGAAGCGCTCTCTGTCGGCAGCTATGTCTGCTTCGAGTTCCGCAATACGCGCTTTTAGTTTGCCGATGACCGAGAGTTTGCGGCGCGCAAGCCGCATGGCGCTTCTGTTGTCAAGAATGCTTTTTGACCTCAGGCCTTCGGTGAACAGGTCAAAAGCCTCGCTGAAATCACCTTCGTCTGCCTTGGCGAGGGCATTTTCGTAACATTCCTCTGCATGGGCTTTACGCAAGGCTTCGTCAATGAGGATCGGATCGTTGAACGAGCGGCTGAAATTTATGATGGCCGGATTGACGAAAATGTCTCTGTCGGCTACTGTTGACCGCAGTGTCAGTCCCTCGAAGCTGCGGCAGCGCGAGAGGGCCACATAGGTCTGTCCGCCCGTAAAAGCCCCGCGCCCTATGTCGATGATGACATTGTTGAACGTAAGCCCCTGGCTTTTGTGGATTGTGAGCGCCCAGGCGAGTTTCACGGGATACTGTACGAAGCTGCCGAGTTCCGTTTCGTCGATTTTATTGGTCTTGGCGTTGAATGTGTACTTGATGTTCGACCATTTTTCAGGCTCTACCTCATGGACTTCTCCGTTTTCAAGGCGCACTTCAAGCAAGTCCTGCGTCAGGGAGGTTACAGTGCCGATGGTGCCGTTGACCCAGAATTTGTCAGGCGAGTTTTTGATGAATACAACCTGTGCGCCCTCTTTCAGCGACAGTTCGAGGTCAGTCGGCAGGGAGTTTTCCGGGAAATCGCCTTTGATCTCACCGATAAATGTGAATGCCGGTTTCTCGATGGCATCCAGCCGGGATTCGTTGATGTGGTCAACCATGTCGCGACGTGCGGCAAGAGTCATTGTCGGTCTGCCTTCGTCGCAGCTGTCGGGCAGGGTAGGGGCGCAGCAGCGGGAATTGAGCCGGGCAAGATCTTCAGCCGTTGCTGATCCCATGCGGATGCGGTCAAGCAGTTCTACGAATTCTCCCTGACTCTGGCGGTAGATTTTGCGAAGTTCGATGGGGACAAGATGGATCCGGTCAAATGCGTGGGCCGAAAAGAAAAACGCATCGCGGTAGAATTTGCGCAGGATGTCGCGCATGTCGCCTGTCAGCACGGGTTCGAGCTGAAAAACATCGCCGACAAACAGCAGCTGTTTTCCTCCGAACGGTTCTCGCTGATTTCCGGAATAGGTTTTCAGCAGCAGGTCGACAAAGTCAATGATGTCGGCTCTGACCATCGAGATCTCGTCGATGATGATAAGATCAACCTCGCGTATAAGTTTGCCGAGACTACCGGGATATTTCATACTATCCTTGCTCCTGTTAGGAGCGAAATCCGGATCGCCGGGAACAATCGGTTTGAACGGAATTCTGAAAAACGAATGGAGCGTAACGCCGCCGACGTTGACTGCTGCTATTCCTGTCGGCGCAAGCACCACATATTTCTTGCGGGTATGCGCTGTGATATACCGCAGAAAAGTCGATTTTCCCGTCCCGGCTTTGCCGGTCAGGAAAATCGAGTGTTTTGTATGCTGCAACAACTCCCAGGCTTTGATGAATTCGGGATTGTCGAGGTCTATGTTTTCATTCTGATCCGCGACTTTGCGTCTTGCCGGTCGCGAACTCTTTTTGGCCATTTGGTCTTGTTATGCAGTTAGATGAAATACGGGTTAGAAACGCACTCCGACGGTGAGCACAAGCGAGTTGTTGTCGTCAGAGACCTTGCCGGTCGGTGCAGGGACATAATAGTCTGTTCCAAACTCATTGTAGTTGGAAAATGCGTTGAACTTGCTTGAGCGGTGACGGTGTACATAGGCAAGATCGGCATATACGTTCTTGTAGCGGTAGCCGATACCGCAGGTGACATATTGAGTCGATTTGTCAAACGAGTATGACGGCTGGGTTTCGGTGTCATCCGGTCCGGAAGTATAGACATAGTTGGCGTCGATAGCCTGGCCCTTGGAGGTATAACCGTCCATGGCAGTGGTTGTCACGGGTGAGGATTCATACGAGTAGCCGGCACGGAGACTAACCTGCGGGGTCACTCGGTATTCCAGGCCGAGTCGCAGAATGTTGCTTGCCTGGTAATAGTTCTTGATGTCACCGTTTACATCGCTGTAATTGTTTCCGTCATAGTCCTGAACCTTGATGTCATTGCTTGCGCGGTATTCATAGTCGGCGCTGATGATCGCACGTCCGCCGATCACACCTGCCGCTCCGACCATGAGTCTCCACGGAGTTCGGCATCTCCAGTCGAATTCACGCATATACTGATCATCTGTCACTGCTGTTCCTGAAACCGGTTTGTTGTATTCCGGGGAATCGTAATAATATCCTACCTGGCCGCTGCCTTCATACGACAGATTGTAGTAGGTCGGAGTATGAACGGCAATACCGAGACGGAATTCATTCACGGGCTTGATGATCAGACCGGCCTTGAAATTGAAACCGCTGCCATAGATATGTTTATAATTGGCAAGAGTATAGTCGGCTGTTCCGGTGACCGTACCGCCGTCATAGGCCGATGCGGGAACCAAAGCGTTGTTGATGCTTTCCGAATAATATGAGCGAGAACGGAAATCGACATCTGTGATGCCGAATCCGATGCCCCAGAAAACAACGTCGGAAATGTTGCCGCCGAAGTCGATGGCATATTCGTCAACGTGGCCTTTCTCTTCAACTTCGATATCGGCTACCGCTGATGAGTTCTGATAGTCATAGAGGCCGGTATAGGTCGAACTGTTGGCGCTTATCGGATTGATGACACCGGCTGTGTACATCAGTGTGCTGAGCCAGGGAGCATAGGGATTTCCGTTATAATCGTCCCAGTAGGGATTGTAATCGCTTCCCTGGACAAACTGCATCTGCTGTGGCGGTATACCGCCGTTGTTGAGAAACGTTCTGTTTGTGTTGTCAGCGACGAAGTTGCTCAGAGAAGTGTCGATGCTTCCGAACGTTCCGCGGAAACGGCGGTCAAAAGAGGCCACGCGCGAGTAGCTTACGCCCCAGTTGAAAAAGGGCATAACGGAACTGGAACCCAGGTTGACTGTACCGATATAACCGAAGTTGTTGCAGGCCACATCGGTATGGTTCCAACTGTTTGAACCGGCGCCGGCGTTGAATTTTCCGCTCTTGAAATTGATATCAAGAGAGGCGCTTATATCACTGCTGCGGTAGACACCGATACCGCCGGGATTCTGATTGAGAGTGGAGATGTCGCCGCCAAGAGCGGTGAACGCTCCACCCATAGACATAAAGCGGGCAGTGCCTCGCATATCGCTTTGCGAGATTGAAAACGCGTCAATTGCCGTCTGACCCATCATTGCTGACGGAAGAGCTACCAGCATCCCTGCCAATAATTTCTTGTTCATAAGCTGAAGTTTGTGAGTGTGTTATTGTAGATTAATGACGTCCTCGTCCACCACGTGAACTGCCGCCGGAACCCATACCGCTTCCACGGCTGCCGCCGAAGCCGCCACCGGAGCCGTAGCTGCCGGTGCCATAGCGTCCGCCGATGCTGTTTGGATTGTAGTTGTTATAATTGTTGTTGTGATTGCTATTGTTCGGTCGCTGATTTGTTGTCGGACGGTTGGTGGTCGAGTTGCTGTTCGGACGTCGGTTTGTCGTTACATTCGGACGGCTGTTGGTCACAGCGGGATAGCGGTTGCTGCTAACGTTCGGGCGGCTGTTGCCATATCTGTTCGGGCGGCTGTTGCTTGGACGGCTGTTGTTGCTGACACCGGGGTGACGGCCGGCAAGCAGATTGGGTGCGCGGCGCGGACCGGTATAGACCGGACCTCCCCAGCCCCATCCGGGACCACAAGCCCAATTATGGTGCCCCCAACAGGGGTATCCCCATCCCGGATAGTTCCAGGCAGGTCCCCATGCCCAGTAGGGATCATACCATGTTCCCCAGTACCATGCCGAGTTCCAACGCCAGTAGTTGTTGTACCAGTATGGAGAGGTCCAGGCATTGTAGGGATAGAAGTAGTCATAGCCCCAGTAGGCCGAAGGTGTATTGACATAGATGTTTACCTGGTCCGGTTCCATATAGTAGATATTGGCAAGCTCCTGGTCTCCGGATCCGCTGACAATCTGAGGATTGTAGAATTGCTCGATTCTGCGGGTATATTCGAAATCAGTAGCCGTTGTGTCGGCGGACAGAGAGTCTGTGGCGAAAATGCCGCGACGGTTGTAGTCATCGACACTGATTGAACGGGTGCCGTTGCCTGTATAATTGTCCGCTGAAGGATAGTCATAGACAACCACAGCGGTCCGGTTGTTTTTCTTTGTGTTTGCTTTCTGGGCCGGTTTGCTTGCCTTTGCGGGGTTGTAGTAGATGTCATCGTCGAAATATGACTGGGCTGACACCACTCCGGCTGCGGCAAAAGTACCGGCTAAGAATATGAAAATTCGTTTGATGTTCATAGTGTGAGAGATATTGTGATATAATTTAGACAAGCGAACGTGTCAAAAGTTTAAACAACCTCTTAAAATAGCCGTAACTTTTTGAAGATTACTTGTATTGTATCCATCTGAAGAGTTCTTTCAGCGATGGTTTTTTGCCATACATGAAAATGCCGACACGATATATTTTTCCTGCAAGCCACACCATTGCCAGGAAGCCGGCGGCCAGAAGTGCGAGCGAGAGGGCTATTTCCCAGCCTGGGATCCCGAATGGGATGCGGGCTACCATCACCATCGGCGATGTCAGAGGGAACATGGACATCCAGAATGCCACGCTTCCCATCGGATCTGCTGCCGCGACCATTGCGAAAATCAGCCCGAAGATAATCGGGAAGACTGCGAGTGAAGTCAGCTGACTTGCATCCTGAATGTTGTCGACTGCCGATCCGACAGCCGCGAAAATCGACGAATAGAGCAGGAAACCGAAGATCAGGAAGATTGTCATCAGTGCGATGAGAGTCAGGATATGACTGACATTGCCGAGCATTCCGATTGCCTGGATCATTTCGATGGATGAGCTGTCGCTGATCTGATCGAAGTTGCCGCTCTGGACAGCTGCTACGTCTGCCATCGCATCGGCCGGAACAAGAGCCGGAAGGACAAAGGCCGACATAGCAGACAGTAACACTCCCCAGATCACGATCTGGGTCACGGCGACAAGTGCGACGCCAATGATCTTGCCCATCATCAGCTGTACGGGTTTCACTGACGAAACTACGACTTCAAGCACTCGGTTCCCTTTTTCCTCGATGATGGAAGTCATCACCATCTGCCCGTAGATCAGCAGGAACATATAGAGAATGAAGGTCATGGCTATACCGATGCCATAGCTGAACATTGACGAGTTGCTTTCCTCGCTGTCCTTGTCGGCGCGGATTGTTGTCAGGCTGACATCGCTTTTGACGCTGCTGAGTATTTCGTCAAGATTTTCGATGTTGTAGGCTTTCAGGCGTTTTGTTTCGATGATCGTGTTGATGCGTTCGGTTATACCGGTCTCCGTGCCGACCGAAGATGGGCCGTTGGCATAATATTTCAGACCGGCGCGTGGATTCTCGATGATGTTGGCCGGAATGACCAATACCGCATCAATGCCTTCGCGGGTCAGAGCGGAGTCGACGGTAGCGTCTGTTGCCGGGCAGAACCGAAGATCTTCCGAGTTTCTGAGTTCAGGCAGTATCTCCCGGCTGTTGTCAATGACTGCCACCATAGTCGCCGATGAGTCGATATAGCTCATGATCAGAGCCGGAAGAGCCATGAGCACAAGCATCAGTACGGGCATCAGCAGTGTGGTGATGATGAAACTTTTTTTCTTGACGCGCTCCATGTACTCGCGTTCAATGACGATACCTATTTTTGACATGATTGTATTTTTTCGATGTTAGATGTTGTTATGAAACACCCTCTTAGAGTAACTTTTAAGTTACCTTAGCCTTGGTGTCTCTTTTGCTAAATTGTTGAAATTCGTCAGTCGCATAGCTCGCTATGCTCCT
>NZ_JAIDEN010000044.1 GCF_029054785.1 Duncaniella sp. | reverse complement strand
CCAACCCCAGAGCGCCGTAGGTGCGATACAAACCCCAACTCCGCCCCAACCTTCCTCAAAAACCGCCCCGCCCATATTTTCCCGCCCCGATTTCCCATTCTCGACCAAAACGCCTATATTTGCCGATATCAAACGATTATCCCTATGGCAAACACCCTGACACAAATCTACCTACACCTGATCTTCGCTGTGAAAAACCGTGCAAGCCTGATACCCGTACTGGCCGAATCCCGTGTACACGCCTATCTTGGCGGTGTTCTTAAACAACACAACCACATCCCCCTCGCAATCGGCGGCACGGCGGACCATGTGCATATTCTGATGAGATATAATGTCAACCAAAGCATCCCCGATCTCGTCAGAGATCTGAAATCATCGAGTTCAAAATTCATGTCGCAGCATCGCGTCACACCCTTCAGATTTTAATGGCAGAACGGTTATGCGGTGTTTTCATATTCCCATTCCCAGGTGGAGGCGGTGAAGCGTTATGTTGAAAATCAGCACATTCACCATAACGGGCTGACGCTTCGTGATGAGGTGAAGAGCATTTTGGACAAATTTGGGGTCGAATATGACGAAAGATACATCATCAGCGAGCCGGAATAATGAATCATAGCGTGGGGGCGCGTGTTTTGAGGGAGGTTGGGTTGGTGTTTTGTATCGCACCTACGGCGCTCTTGGGTTGGGAGGGGACGCGTGGAGATACCACAGCTGCGGACCCCTCTGGGGCCCTTGCAGTGGCCTGGATTCTCCCCGCTGCTACGCAGCTTGCCTGGTACGCGAGGCTGGGGTGGTGGACGTGCCGTTGGTGTTTCACGGCTTGCCTGGTACACGGGGCTGGGGTGGTGGACGTGCCGTTGGCGTTTCGCAGCTTGCTTGGTATGCAAGGCTGGTAGGGGTGCGTTAGCCGTTGGTGCTACGCTGCTTGCCTGATCGCGGGGGCGGATGGGGATAAATACAGTGCGCCTTCAGTTCGATATTTAAGAATATCGCTCCTGAAGGCGCTGTCAGATGCCGGTAAATCCGGTCGGTGATTTTGTTGGAAAATCCGACGTGGGTTTTCTGCGTCAGATCAACAATTGTCTATCTGCTTTGAGTGTCTATCTGCTTTAAATTTCTATTTTACAAGCGTCTGTCTACTCCAATTGTCAATCTTCGTTGAGTGTCTGCCTATTTTTTCCAACGGGGGTCTCCGATTGAGAGGGTGTAGATTTCATGATTCAATACTTCGGGGGTCTGCTTGTAGCGGAGTGCTTCGAAGATATTATCGGGTGCCGCATGATCAAGTTCGTTAACCGAGGTCGGAATGTGCGACTTGTAAACCGGATTGGGATCTGTGAAAAGATCAGTGGCTTTGAGTGGCGTACTGCCGACTTTCACCACAAGGTCCGCCGCGGTTCCGTTGTTGCATTCAGGGAACGCGCCAAACGAGTATCTCGTAGCTGAGAACTTGCCTGCACGGAAGATGCCGTCATCAACCAGATGCGAGTCACGGCAACCAACTGAATAATTGCCCTTGACATCAAACGAGAACTCACCAGTACCATCTATAAAGCGTATATCCACACCACTGCTGTTGAGGTTACGAGAGTCTGACTCATCGGCGGCAAGCACAAAGAGGTTTCGCTGAACCGACATATACGAGCCTCCGGGTATATAGCGCATTAATATGAGATATCTCGACGCAGTGCGGGTTGAGAAATTAACGAATGTATTGTTCTCGATGCGGATGTTCCACTTGGTCTTTTCATCCCAGACAATATTTTTATTACTGTCCGAGATCAAGGCATCTCGCGGAGAGTCGTAGATTGTGTTGTTGGTAAACTCAAAGTCCTTATACAGATTGCACGTCGCAGAGCCTGGAGAAACAAACCATGGATAGCCACGGCCATTACCATCATAGTAACCGCAATCATAGAACAAGTTTCCATCCACTTTAAGTCTCGAAACGACATGATTGAAACCTTGCATCCTTATGAAGCCTCTTATGAATCTGCGGAATGTACAGTCTCTGAGTTCAATCGCCTCTATATTAAATGCTCCGGCATTCGACAGACTATTCATAAAATAATTGACTGTAGATGACGATCCAAAACCATAATTCACAGCGTCAGATGCGTCAAAGTCAATTCCTTCGAATATCATGGCGCCGATCTCTTCGGAATGTTGCGTATAACCATCACCACCAAGCATCAGATTGTATGTCATACCCGAATTTGAAAAATCGACTTTGGCCCTCTTTCCACTGAAATAATCAGCAGGATTTGTGGCAAGTGTGAATCCTTTTGTCAGAAAAACATTCTCTGAGAGGGTATAGGTCTTGTCTCCTTCCAGATAAAACACCTGGTTGTCAGCTATAAATGGATTCGCCATATGGTTAATAAGCACAGAACTCAGATCAGCCGATGAAATTATAATAGGCTCTGATGGATCTTTTTTTGTGTAGAGATTTACACTGTTGTATTCTGCATCACAATCCCATTCGATGCTGGAATCATAGGCAGCAACTTTATACCATACCGCTTCTGGCAGATCCGTGATCACCACTTCTCCGGCAGCAAGATCCGCTTCGGTGACAGGATAGAAAATCACCTTTTTAGTCTTTACATCGGTAAGTTTCAGTTTGTCGACTACAAAGCGATTATCTTTCAGATGGAAATGCGAATAAATTTCCTCTATTTCAGCATCGGAATAGATCGACCGGTCAAAGTCCGGAGTGAGTCTGACTGTCACTTTCCCGACTTCAGACTTGACACTGCCCGTAACTTCCGGGACGAGATAACGAGGTCTTGTCGCAAAGCTCAGAAAATTAGAATTTTTGCCCATAAAACGGAATATGCTACGACCCGACCATTCCGAATGAAATCCCTCTCCCTTAGGTGAAAGAGTTCGTACTGCAAACTTATAAGCTGTGTTATAAGCAAGGTGTTCAAGCTTTATCTCTGAGACATCGGCACCTACGATAATCTTATTGTATTTTATTACAGGATCTTCCCAGTCATCATCCAGCGGCTGGTCGACGTACTCCACATATCTGATCTCATAACCGGCGGCTCCTTCGACAGGACGCCACATCAGACGGAAGGCATTTGTGTCTTCCATTGAATAATCCACACTCGTGGAAGGCATATAACCGGGAGCGAGATAGGCGATATCGAATCCCTGCAATTTTTCAAGACTGTAAACAGCAGTATTCATTTTATTCTGGCTTATGGAGAAGCCACCAAACACCGTGAAGACCTGAGCATCGACGTCAAATGAAATCGAATCGATGTCATTGACATGAAGTTCAGGCGAAAGAGGTGTCTGGCCGGGCTCAGTGCCAAATACTTCAGTTGTGACCGGAATGAATTTATGTATTCTGTCGCCGGAAGTCTGAGCAAAAGAGGATGATGCCGCAAATGCAATGGCGCAAAGTGTCAGTGTCTTTTTCATCTCTTTATGATTTTAAGTGAATGTGAAGAGATATTTACAATATAAACTCCCTGATGGAGATTGGCAAGCGAAACGATAAACGCGCCGGGGCCTTCAGGCGTAAGGTCAACACTCTGACGACGTCCGTTGATGTCATAGACCTTCACATCGCCGGCTTTAAGATTTTCATTGCCTGCCACACGCACAAGGTCTCCGCCAATAGGAGCGATCAGAACAGTCGAACCTGAGGCCAGAATATCGGTTATGGACGATAGTTCCGAATCGGTCTTGATCGGCTCCATTGTCTGAAGGTCTTCGATTTCGAAAGTGTATGTCACAGGAGTCGGAGTTCCACCTGGTTCAGAACTTTCTTTCGGAGGAAGCACCACTTGCACAGACGTTGGCGTAAATGTCATTACCGGTAACAGTTTTTCGTTTTCGGTACCACCACCGGCTGTAAGATCGAGCACTATGCTGCGCCCGTCCTTCATGTTGATTGTCAGCTGTGTTGTCTTTGCCGATGTCGAGAGACACGAACCAAACACTACCACCGCAGCAACGATAAGGGCTTTAAATTTAATCATAAATAATAATTGGTTGACTTGTCCGGACATAATTGGTCCGGGCTTGATTTAAAATATTATTGATTATTAGGTTAATTGACGTTTTGCGTATTTGTCACTAATGTATGATTGTCAAAGCAACAGAAATCAATTGTTTCTAATCTATTTCCACAAAGATACTTATAAAATTACCCCCTCCCAATTTTTTAACACATTTTTCCATTATTTGACAATCGCAATATGCAGTAACTATTCAGCGATTCAAACAGCTTGATTGCAAGCAAGTTGTAGGATGCTCCCCGGAGCATCCGCCGGTTTTATGGTTCATCAACCTCGTTTTCGGATGCACCATGGTGCATCCCTACCCTGATAATGAGGCTCTTAGGTTGGCAATATTCGCTGAATAGTGACTATATCTACCTAAAAACGGCTGCACCGAGTGAAATCCGGTACAGCCGCTATTTTCTCACAGGTCAATCCGGCGTCTATGCAGACTGGATTACCTTGTGGCGGGTTTTAGAAGTTGTAGTAGAAACCGAATGAGAGGTCGTTTCCGTCAAGGTTAAGGCCATAAGTCTTACCAGCAGCTTTTTCATCCTTGTAACCAAGGAAGCCTACATGAGCAACGAGGCTGAACTTTTCAGTAAGGTTCAAAGCGATACCGGGTTCAAAACCAATACCCCAAGTGCATGTAGAATCACCACCATCAGGTTTCATATAACCGAGGTTGAAACCACCATCAACAAAGAGTTGAACAAGGTTATTGTCTGTGCGGAAATAAGTGTAACGAGCATAAGGGTGAATAGAGAAATGGTTGTAAGCATCTTTCAACCAAGTATATTCAATACCTGCACCAACAGCCCATTTTTCGCTAAGATTATAACCGATTTCAGGAGCAATGGTGAAAGCATCAGACTTAACTTCAAAGGTTCCGTCTTCTGCTTCTACATCAACAGTTTTGTGAGCATAGCCAACAGAGCCACCTACATAAACCTGAGCTGAAACGCCGAGAGCCATAACGGCCATGACGGCCATAACTAAAAACTTCTTCATAATGTGAGTTTTAAAGGTTAATAAAAAAGTGTTTTTTCTTAAGTTGAAAGTGATTTTAGTTTAGGTTGAAACATGTATATTTCAGAATGTGTGAGATATAGTATTTCGCCGCAAAGGTATAACAAAATTCATTAATTTTAAAACATTTTCTATAATATTTTTAATCTGCGACTGAAAAACAGCAAGGCTACGACTTTGATTCCCATTTATTTACAGCAGTTTATACAACACACAAAAGGGAGCGCTCCGGAAAGCGTCTCCCTCTCATTGAATTTTCACCACGGAGATGATCCGAGGTCTGCTTTATCGGATGAGGATTTTGCCTGTCGAACCGTCGGCGCGGCGGACGATATAGATGCCCGGAGCAGCGGGGTTGTCTATGCGACGACCGCTGAGATCATAATATTCCACCACCCGGTTTGTCGGGTCGGCCTCGATGTCGGTGATGCCTGACTCGGAGGCTCCAACGATTTTTGAGAAGCGGCCCCAGACTGAATGAGCCTTATAGGTGGGGAGCATTGATTCCGGCACGGTCAGCGTTGCATTTGAGAAAGCCGATTGGGTAAAGGCGGAGGAGCTTACCGAGGGGAAGACGCTCCCTGTTATGTTGATGGCTGTCACGTTGTCACAGCCGGCAAAAGAGTTTGCAGGAATTGACTTCACATTCGGGCCGATATTGATTGTCTGCAATGTAGAGCGGGTCGAGAAGGGCAGATCGGTGACCGTTGTCGAAGGGCAGGTCCAGGGGCGGTCAAGGTTCAGGGTCTTGAGGCGACACCATGCCTCGTTGTTAGGATTTGTCGCATAAATGCCATGCCCGAATACATTCGTGCCCAAAGCCAGTGGCTGGGTGCTTTCTTCAAAAGTGACTGTCGCGAGGCGCTCACAATAGCTGAAAGCTTCGTCGCCAATCTGACGTACATTTGCCGGGATACTTACTCTCTGAAGAGCTCCTAAACCGGCGAAAGCCATTTTGCCGATCGTGGTGACTCCGGATCCGATAATTACTCTTGTCACACGGGAGCAATAATTGAACGCATCGTCATGGATTGTCTCAACGCCATCGGGAATCACGATGGCCGTCAGCCCGGAGTTGCCGTTGAATGCCTCGCGGTTGATCTCTCGCAGATTCGAACTGATCACGAGTGTGCCGATGCTTCTGTTGCCATAGACTCCGCGCGACTCGACTTCGGTCACACTGTCAGGGATTCTGAGCTCGAAGAGCATCAGAGTCTGCGAGATCGCACATTTCTTGATTGTGGTGACAGTTTCAGGGATGCTTAGAGCGGTCATCTGCCCGTTGCCATAGAAAGCGCTGTCGCCGAGAGCTGTGACGGTGTATTCCTCGCCCTCATAGATGGCCTTCGGAGGAATCACGACCGATCCTTTTGCAAGGCTGGTGTCTTTATAATCATGGCGTCCCACCTCGCAGGTTTTGTCGGCCCTGGAGAGGACATTGTAGATCAGGCCCTCGTAAGTGAACGTCTCTTTGTCCGCGGCATTGATGCCAAATACAGTGCCGATTCCGATGGCGGCCGATAAAATCAGTTTTTTCATTTGAATGACAAGTGTTACTATAATAAATGGAGTGACAGGCAATTGCAGAGTCACTGCTGCAAATATACGATGTTGACAATATTTTTGCAACATTTCAGTGAATATTTGCTAATTTTGCATGAACAATATGCAGTGAGGCCCAGGCATCACTGCCTAAAGAATCTAAGCCCATGCAAGCAGACTCAGATCTCAGTACAACTGACACCATATATAATAATACAGAAGAGACCACCGGTGTGCACGACAGTTTCGACCGCGAGCACCTGTGGCACCCCTACACATCGACAATCGACCCGCTGCCGACCTACAAGGTTGACTCGGCAAGCGGAGTGCGCCTGCGCCTTGCCGACGGCCGTGAGCTGATCGACGGCATGTCGTCATGGTGGTGTACGATCCACGGCTACAACCATCCGGCGATCAATGCCGCCGTCGAGCGCCAGATCTCGCGGATGAGCCATGTGATGTTCGGCGGCCTGACCCATGAGCCGGCCATCGAACTCGGCAAACTGCTCTTAGAGATGGCCCCGCCGTCGATGCACAACATATTCTATGCCGACTCCGGCTCGGTGGCCATCGAAGTGGCCATGAAAATGGCGGTCCAGGCCTCTGTATCGCGGTCGGGCGACCACCGGAAGACCAACTTCGTCACCATCCGCAGCGGATATCACGGCGACACGTGGAACGCAATGAGCGTCTGCGACCCCGTCACAGGAATGCACGGCTCTTTCGGACCCGCGCTTCCCATCCGTTTCTTCGCCCCGGCCCCACAGGTGACCTTCGACGGCATCTGGGATCCGGCGGACATCGAACCGCTGGCCGAAATCATCCGCGGGCACAAAGACGAGCTTGCAGCCCTGATCCTCGAACCGATAGTCCAGGGAGCCGGAGGAATGCGCTTCTACCATCCGCAGTATCTCCGCGAAGCGCGCCGCCTCTGCGACGAGGCAGGCATCTACCTGATTTTCGATGAAATAGCAACCGGATTCTGGCGCACAGGCAAGTGTTTTGCCTGGGAACACGCCGGAGTCGAGCCTGACATCATGTGCATCGGCAAAGGCCTCACAGCAGGCTATATGACAATGAGCGCCGTGATGACCACCCGCGACGTGGCCGACACGATCTCGCGCGGCGAGGCCGGGGTGATGATGCACGGCCCGACCTTCATGGCCAACCCTCTGGCCTGTGCCGTGGCCGTCGAATCGCTCAAGCTCCTGCGCAGCCAGAACATGGAAGCCCGCATCACCCGGATCGAAACCATGATGCGCCGCCACATGATAGCAGCCGTCAGAGTGCCCGGCGTGAAGGATGTCCGCGTCCTCGGCGCCATCGGTGTCATCGAAATGGAAAAGCCTGTCGATGTAGGCGAATTCCAGAAGCGCTGCGTGGACCGCGGCATCTGGGTGCGGCCTTTCGGGCGCAATGTCTACATCATGCCCCCCTACATCATATCCGACGCTGACCTGCGCCGCCTGATCGAACAAATGATCGAGTGTATCAGATGAACCGCTACGCCGACATCCTCGACTCTCTGCGCCGGAGCGGCAACCTGCGCGCAATTCCCGCAGACAGCCCCGGCGGAGAGCTGACCGATTTCTCGTCAAACGACTATCTCGGCCTGGCCTCGCAGCCCGCGCTTCAGGAAGAATTCTACTCCAGGCCTGAAAACCTGCGCATACCGATGACCTCCTCGGCCTCCCGCCTTCTGAGCGGACGCCAGAGGGAATACGAGGCTCTCGAAAACCGTCTTGCCGGGCTTTACGGACGTCCTTGTCTGCTGATGAACAGCGGCTATCATGCCAACACGGGACTGATTTCGGCCCTTGCCGACAGCCGTACGCTCATCGTGGCCGACAAGCTGGTCCACGCGAGCATCATCGACGGGATTGTTCTGTCAAAAGCCCCCTTCGAGCGCTTCCGCCACAATGATTTCGCCCATCTGGAGCGCATTCTGGCCAAAGCTGACGGCAAATACGACTCGATCCTCATCATAGCCGAGAGCGTTTACAGCATGGACGGCGACCGCTGCGACATCGAACGCCTTGCGGAACTGCGCCGCCGGACTCCGGGAGCCATGCTCTACATCGACGAGGCCCACGCCGTTGGCGTCGAAGGCCCAGGCGGCCTCGGCATGTGCCGCGCGTCGGCAAGCTACGCCGACATTGACATCGTCGTAGGCACCTTCGGCAAAGCCTTTGCCTCGATGGGAGCCTTCTGCGCCGTCTCGCCGGTGATCCGCGACTATCTCGTCAACCGCTCCCGCAGCCTGATATTCTCCACCGCCCTGCCGCCGGTCACTGCGGCCTGGACCCTCTTCCTGCTTGAAAAAATACTCCTCATGGACAGCGAGCGCAGCCATCTGCGCCGCCTCGGCATCGAACTTCAGAGCCGCCTTCAGCCCCTCTCGCCTGATTTCAGCATCAGCCCCGGCCATATCCAGCCCCTTGTGTTAGGCTCGGCTGAAAAAGCCGTCGGATTTTCACACCGCCTGCTCGAAGCAGGACTGAAAGTGCTCCCGATCCGCACCCCGACCGTCCCGCCGGGAACCGAACGACTGCGCATCAGCCTGAGCGCAGCAATGACCACAGCAGACATCGACCGTTTAGCCAATGAAATTTCACGTATTTCCGCCGACTGATCAGCCCGCCCCTGACCGCGCCATCCTCATCTTCGCAGGATGGGGCATGGACGAAAAACCTTTCGCCTCGCTGAGGCAGGAGGGTTACAGGATCATTGCCGTCTGGGACTATCGGGAGACAGCACTCCCCCACCCGCTGCCCGAACTGCTTGAAGGCTTCCGCGAGATAGCGGTCATCGGCTGGTCGTTCGGTGTGCCCTCGGCCTCGCGCTTCCTTGCCGACAATCCAGGTCTTCCGGTCAGCGCCCGCATAGCCGTCAACGGCACCATGCACCCTGTCGACGATCAGAGGGGCATCCCTCAGGCCATTTTCCGAGGGACGCTCGAAGGACTCAGCGAAAAAACTCTCTCGAAATTCCATCTGCGGATGTGCGGTTCGGCAGAATGCTACCGCCGTTTCAGCCTGACACTCCCCTCGCGCGACATTGACGGCCTGCGGGCCGAGCTTGAAGCCGTAGAAAAGGCCGGTGCGGCCGGAGGGACAGTCTGGGACATCGCTGTCGTCAGCGACTCGGACCGCATCATCCCGCCCGAAAACCAGCTACGGGCATGGTCCGGAGGTGAGGCGTTCGAGGTGACACAAGTGCCGGGGCCCCATCTGCCCGACTTCCAGGCCATCATCCGGCAGTTCATCACCGAAAAAAGCCTCGTGGCCGAAAAATTCGGACGCGCGGAGGAGACCTACAACGACAATGCCGTGGTCCAGCGGCAGATCGCCGAAAAACTCTGCTCAATCGCCCGGCAAGACCTCTCAACCGATCCGCAGACCATCCTGGAGATCGGCTGCGGGACCGGACTGACCACCCGAATGCTCACCGGCACCTTCCCCGAAGCCTCGATCACTGCCTGGGATCTCCACATACCCGAAAACTTCCACTCCCAGTTTGCCGCCGACAGCGTCAGCTCACTCGAATGCGACGCCGAGACGGCAGTCAGGGACCTCGCTGACGAAAGCATTGACATGATCTTCTCGGCCTCCACAGTGCAATGGTTCAACTCCCTGCCTGAGTTTCTGCGCCAGGCCGCAAGAGTGCTGCGTCCCGGCGGAACGGCTGTCATCTCCACCTTCGGACCTGCGACCATGAACCAGATCCGCAGCCTGCTACCCCAGGCCAACCACTATCCCCCCGCCGCAAGCCTGCGACGCATGATCCCGCCCTCCCTGACGCTTCTCCACTTCGAAGAAGAGGAGCACACCCTCCGCTTCGCCTCTCCGCTCGAAGCCCTGCGCCACGTGAAACTGACCGGCGTCAACGCCCTGAGCAGCGACAGCAACGGCGCCCGTGCCCGCGAAGTCATCCGGCTCTACCCCACCGAAGCTGACGGCAGCGCGGCCCTGACCTATAACCCGATCTACATCTCACTCAAAAAATCCTGACCTAAGAGGTTGTAAAAAAACAACATCTGACAAACCGCCATGAGCCAAGTATATTTCATTTCAGGCATAGACACCGACGCCGGCAAAAGCTATGCGACCGGCTATTTAGCCTCACAGATGATGAAAGAGGGACACAAAGTAGTCACCCAGAAGTTCATCCAGACCGGCAACACCGGCTTCTCGGAGGACATCGACCTCCACCGCAAGATAATGGGTATCGACATGCTTCCTGAGGACATCGACAACACCACCGCGCCGGTGATCTTCTCCTACCCCGCCTCGGCCCAGCTCGCCGCGCGGATCGACGGACGCGAGATCGACCTCCAGGCGATCGACAACGCCACAGAGCGGCTCAAGGAGCGCTATGACATTGTGCTCATCGAAGGAGCCGGAGGCCTGATGGTCCCCGTCACCGACGACTTTTTCACCATCGACTATGTCAGCACCCGCAAACTCCCACTGATCCTCGTGGCCAACGGAGTGCTCGGCTCGATCAACCACACGATCCTCTCGCTGGAAGCAATCAAGTCCCGCGGCATAGAATTAGTGGCACTCATCTACAACGAGCATTTCGACAGCGACAAAGTCATCGCCGAAGACACCCAGGGCTTCCTGCGCCGCTACGTCAGCCGCCACTTCCCCAAAGCCCGCTTCGCCACGGTGCCCTCTCTCTGAGCGGATCCGGAAGCGCTTTGGACCTCCGATGGGGTAAAATCCATAAATAATTCGTAACTTTGCCCTCCCCAAAATGGGAGGATCAACAGAAACGCCCTCCCTCAGAGGGCATTTTTTCATTCTATGGACATCAACAATTACAGCATTTCCATATCGAAGGAGGAACTTTCAGCCATGCCGACTGTCGAGTTTCCCGGCAAGATCACGGTGCTTGACACTGTGGGCGATGCCCGTGCGGCCCTGCGCTATCTGCGCAAATGCGGCACGGTCGGTTTCGACACCGAGACCAAGCCCAACTTCCGCAAAGGCCAGACCAATACGGTTTCACTGATCCAGGTCTCCACTCTCGACCACTCCTTTCTGTTCCGCCTCAACAAGCTCGGCTTCTTCCAGGAGCTGCGCGACTTCATGGAGGCTGACGATGTGGTCAAAGTCGGACTTTCGCTGCGCGACGATTTCCACGTCCTGCACCGCATCGCCGCTTTCGAGCCACAGAACTTCATCGACCTGCAAAACGTAGTCAAATCATTCAATATCACAGATTCCAGCCTCCAGAAAATCTACGGCATCCTCTTCAACGGGCGCATCTCAAAAAGTCAGCGCCTGAGCAACTGGGAAGCCGCCGAACTTTCGCCGGGCCAGCAGACCTACGCCTCGATCGACGCCTGGGCCTGCCTGCGGATCTACAATCTTCTCAACGACGGTCTCTTCAACCCCGCCGAATCGCCTTACCTCCATCCGACCGACCAGCCGGAACACCACGGCGAGTAAACGCGGGAGGGAATCTGATGATCACAAACAAACCTCATCCTTTTCTGTCTCACCTTGAATCAAAATCAGACTAATCATGAAATTACGCCGCTCGACAGTCATCCCGCTCATTCTTCTGGTCTATCTTGCCGTGATGAGCTACATCGGATTTCCTGAATACCAGCAGGGCCACTACCTTTACTATTTCGGAGTGATCGGAGTGACCCTCGTCATAATATGGCTGCTTCACCTCTTTCTGAAAAAACGCGAGAAGCAGCGACAGCGACAATAATAACCATCACCACCAAGCCACCCACAAGATGCAAATCAGAGTCCCACGCGAAATCACCGAAACCGCCGCCTCGGCCGGCGCCGCCAAAGCCTCACTGACAGTCAACAACACAGCGCGCCTGCTGACAGCCGCCTGCCTCGCCGGGGCCTACATTGCCCTGGGTGGAATCCTTTCGCTCGTCGTCGGCTTCGGATTCCCTGAAATAACAGCCGCAAACCCGTCGCTGCAAAAGCTGTTGAGCGGCTGCATGTTTCCGATCGGCCTGATACTCGTGGTTGTGCTCGGTGCAGAACTTTTCACCGGCAACAACGCTCTGCTGATCCCCTCCTACATGAAGCGGGAACACTCGTTCGGCACCGTCGTCCGCAACTGGACGCTGGTCTACATCGGAAATTTCATCGGGGCCTTGCTTTTCACCTGGCTCATGGTCTATGCCTGCGGTCTGACTGCCGCCGAGCCGTATCACAGCGCCATCATCGGAATTGCCAAGGCAAAAGTGTCAATGTCCTGGCTGACAGTCATGCTAAAAGGGATCGGCGCCAACTGGTGTGTCTGTCTGGCCGTCTGGCTCGCACTGGCCGGAAAGACATTCTTTGAAAAGGCCCTTGGCTGCTGGCTTCCGGTCATGGCCTTCGTGGTCCTGGGCTACGAACACTCCATCGCCAACATGTTTTTCATCCCCCTCGGAATGATGGAGGGGGCCGAAATCGGCATCTGGCAGGCCGTCCGCGACAACCTGATCCCCGCGACAATCGGCAACATCATCGGCGGCGCCCTCCTGGTCGGCACCGTCTACGGCTATCTCCACTCAGTCCGCCGGAAATCCGCCTAATCATCCAGATTGACAAGGTCATAGAACAGCCCACCTCATTCACTCACAAATACAAACTGACGTACTATATGGTGAATTATACGGGCAAAATCGAGCAGCTAATTGACATTTCAGTCGTTGATTTCCCAATGGCCTCCTTTGGTTTTCCCGACACGAATGATTCTCTTGTTTTCTCTGAGTGAAGCGATAATCCTATTGACTTTTCTTGTTGAGAACCCGGTCCGGACGGCTATCTGTGGTTGTGTAATATCTGGAGTCTTGCGGATTATATCAAGGACCTTATTCTCGCCATTTTTCTCGCCATTTTTCTCGCCATTTTTCTCGCCATTTTTCTCGCCATCGTTACGAGAAACCTTAGTCGTAGCCAATGGGTAAGTTACTGTCGAGATAAGCCTATCGCTTTCAAAGATGACAGACTTTCCGGTAAGTTTTTTCTAGCCTAATATCTTATCAATTCCATATCCGGCATTTTCAGATAGTTTCGGATGACGGAATAATCTGATGATACTCGGATTGCGAGGCATAGAAAGGACACGGCTACGGAATTCATCTGCATCAAGAATAAATCGTCCCGGATTCTGCATCACAATTCGGTCATCGAATACTCTTATCGTAGGATGTGCCGATGCAAAGTAATCGGAATGAGCACAAAAGTTCACCAAACCTTCTCGTAAGCAGAAGAGTTGGGAGTTATCCTCTAAACCGAATATATCGGGGCCTTCTACATAGGGAGTATCTACAAAATTGCGCAAGCGGTGCATTATCAATTGGAAACTCTCCCAAATATTTTCCTGCTCAGGCATACGGTAGGTGTATCGCTGCGAGGCCGTGGAGTAAGAATCACCCGGTACTTCCATGTAATCTATCCAATAATTCGGTAATGCGCCAAGTACCGATTCCCGTTTGCCAAACATCAGTAGGCTACCATATGTCAATTTGCCCGACGATAGAATGATGTTCAGTTTCCTACAAAAGTCCTCATCGTTCAACGTCGGATATGACAGAGATCGATTGAAGTCACGGAGATAGCTGCGATAGGACGCAATGGAATCAAGATTGATGTCGTTGAAATTTGAACCGGGAACTTCCATCTCTGATTTAGCTCCGAAAGAAGCATCTCTCACAATCGCATCTACTTCCAAATCAGTAGCGAGAGTATCACCACTCCCTGTTCTAATAAACACTTCTCCATTACTTTTGATAGCAACAGGGCGATGCGGTGACAAGGGTATCTCAAAAGCAAGAATATCCCTGCCGTCAATTTTGTATCTCATGACATTACATGTGATCGGAGCATTGAATTTAGTGCGAGAACGCAATGTTGTGATAACATCCTGTTCCATCTGTTCAGGATTTGGCACACCGTTGACAATGTACACGGAACCTTCTCCAGTCTTCTTCTCTTTTACTCCAAGGATTATCCAGCCGCCTTCTGTATTGGAAAAAGCACTGACCGTCTCCCACATGGATTTGGGAAGACCGCCCGAAGCCTCCTTGACCTCAAAATCATTCCATTCTATATCGTTGAGCCGTGAGAGCAGTTCTTCTTTTGTCATTTTAGAGTATATTAGACTGCGAAACTACAACAAATTTCTCATATAATCGGCTTAATCTGTTGTTTATTTTCATTTTACCTCAGCCGTCAGTTGAATCCGGGCAGCGGGGCAAGTGCTGAAATATTGCAGCCGGAGAAACAATCCTAAGAATACAAACCGCACCCCAAAAGTCCTTGAAAAAGGGATTTTTCGGGGTGCGGTTATAATATAATGTGTCGCTATTGTCAGCGGACGAGGATCTTGGTCACCTTGCCGCCCTGACGGCGGATGTAGATGCCGGGGGTGAGGTTGTCGGCGCTGACAGGAATGCCCTGGAGGTTGAAGTATTCGACGGGAGCATTGCCGTCGGCTTCGATATCGGCTATACCGCTGGTGTCGCCGATGGTGAAATAAGTATATTGCTCCGTCACATATTCTTCACGACCGGCATTGTCGATAACAGCTGCAACATAGTAGCGGTTTCCTGCAATGGCATTGTTTATGGTCAGCGAAACAGTCTCAGTCGCAGTGTTGCCGGCGCTGACATATACGGGGACTGCCTTTGTAGCCTGAACCACGCCCAATTGTCCGGATTTGAACACTCGCAGTTCAAAATCACGATAGACCACACCGGTGAGGCCCTCTACCGTAATAGAGACTTTGACATCTTTGGGATCAACGGCCTCTGCATTCTCGACCGCAAGAGTGACGGGCTTTTTGAACGACGGCACCGGAACTCTCGACTTGATTGTCACCGGGCAGGTTCCGAGAATCTTATAGGCTCCGTTTTCAATTATCGCGATGCCGAATGTCCAGTTTCCCGGCTCGATCGCCAGGCCCTTGTCATAGAACCAGTTATTGATGAACTCAAACTGTGAACCTTCGGGCGAGAAGTCGAGAGAGATATTATTGCTCGAATATGCGCGTACAGACTTATCAAAATTAAGAAGAACAGCCTTTACCTGGACGTTGGTATCGCTACGGCCTGTGAATCTGGCAACGCCGGAAATCTTGATGTCACTTCCGACATAGAAATCGCCGTTGGTGTCGATGTTCTCAACCAGCATATCGCCGGCAGAGGGAATTTCCGCTTTAATGATGGTGCCGTTCTGGCTTGTGATCAGCACATAGCCTGCAATGGTCGGCGGACATTGGAATGAATATTCCTTTCCGTCAATCCTGACGGCGGGATAGAGACGGTAGGTTCCGTCGGAAAGAGTCGGGATTTTAGCCTGCATGGCGGATGCGGTCACTGTATTTCCGGTGACGATGTCAATGCCCCAGTTCTTGCACAAGGGGTTAAGCACTGTGGCGGTCGCCACTCTTGTCGAACCGTCCTGGCTGAAGATCTGGTAGATGAAATCGCCGCTGACAGTATAGGGCGAGCGGTTGGTGAATGTACCCTGGAGGTTGAAATAGCCTCCCTGATAAGCGTTGGTCAGAGCATCGATGCAGAAAGTGTATTTCTTAGGAGAATCAGAGCCGGTCGAAGGCCTGATACCGAGAAGAGCACCCTGGTTGCTTGTATAGTCGCCGGTACCGCCGCCGGTACCGAGGCTGCTCGGCTTGAGCATTGTCAGCAGGAAGTAGCCGTCGCTTCTGCCGGCCCATCCCCAGTTGAAGTGGAAATAGCCGTTGTCCTTATAGCCGTCGCAGACGAAGCAGTGGGCACCGCCCCAATAGACCATCGGGCCGCAGTCTTTAAGATTGTCATAGACCATCTGCTCCCACTCGTCTGAAGCATAGTAGCTACGGAATTCATTGTGGATGCCGGTATCATATTTGAAATATGACACGAGAGCGTTGCCTACCTGTTCTGAATAAGCTGCCGAACCAAAACCTCCCGAAGCATATCTCATGCGCAGAGAATAGCCGCAGGCCTGCATCAGCTTGGCTACCGCATCGGTCTGGGCCTCTGTATACTGTCCGTAGACATATCTGTCGGTCATGTTGGCCCAGTCAAACTCATAGTTGCTGAAATCAGCCGAAAGAGTCTGATTGTCCCATGTATAGCTCAGTTTTGCATTTTCAGCAGCCTTGTCAGGCCAATTGTGATATTTCATCACCTGAGCCATCGCTGTGGCCACACAGCCGGTATAGCACAGCTTCCCTGATGAGGTGGGGCAATATTTATTGTAAGGGGTCTGCTGGTCCCAGCGGGTGGTGACCATCGGCTGGATCGGTTCGCGCGCTGCGCTGCGGCTGACAGCCGGGGTGTAGGGTTCGGCTCCCGCGTCAGAAGCCATGCGTATCTGCTCGCCGCAGAGTTCAAGCCATCCCTTGAGGTTGTCAGGCATATCGGCGGGATCAATGGAGCCGGTGTCGCTGTAACCGATCACAGGGGCGGCCACATCATCAGCCGAGACTATCATCCAGCCCCCTTCAGGCTTGTTGAAAACATAAAGAGCCGGAGCATCCGCCGTTCCGACGGTCATCACCGGCGCAGCTGTCAAGGCGGCTCCTGAGGAGCGTGACACCTGCTGGTTTGCAACTCGGCCCAAGGCTTCCGACGGGCTGAGGCTGCGGGCGTTAGCCGACATACCTCCAAGCATGACGGCAACAGACAAAAGCAAGAATAGTTTACGCATAAAAATGTGAAAAAATAGAAGATGAGTCCGAAATCCGGACCCTGACAATTTGATCGGTTAACGGGCGCAATTTACGCAAAAATTTTCATTTTGCAAGCAAAATAACTGATTTAAAAGATTTCTGACAGCAATGTGTAAATACAATGCTGTCAGAAATCTTTTCAGAGGTTCAGATGGCATTCATCAGATGCCTTCTTATTTCACTACAATTTTAGAGACATTCGATCCCTGGCGGCGTACATAGACACCGGGAGTGAGATTGTCGGCGCTGACAGGAATGCCCTGAAGGTTGAAATATTCAACCGGGGTGTCATCGTCGGCCTCGATATCGGCAATGCCGCTGGTATCGGCAAAGTAGATATAGGCTTTGCCCGTTGTGGAGGGCTGCGACTGGCTCTCGCAAATCACACTGTACTGAAAGCCCGGTATGACGGATGTCAGCGAGGTGACGAAATTGACGGTAGCAGTCTGACCTTCGGTAACAAACACCTCAACCCAACGGTAGGTGGCTACCGGAGTGATGCCTCGATTGATCTTGACCGTCATATACTCGTCGATCAGGCCGGAAATGCCTTTCACTGTAACGTTGATATCGATATTCTGCGGATCGACGGCACTTGCGTTCTTGACTGTCACGGCGGTAATCTTATACTCCCCGACAGGGCTCTCCTTGGTGATCGTCACCGGACAGCTTCCGACGGTCTCTGAACCGACCATCAAAGCCAGAGTATATTCTCCATCGGAAATTCCAGAGCCGGTCGGCGTGAACCACGCACATACAATCTCAAAATCTCTGCCTTCGTTAGAGAATGTCACATTCTGCTCGGTGCTGTAACCGCAGATATTGCCTGCGGAATCGAGAAGGCGCACTCCGACGTTGCGATCTGTGTCACCAACGCCTCCTGAGAACATGGCAGTACCGGTGACTCTGAAGCGCTTTCCAAAATAGATCTTACCGTTCGAACTGAGATTTTCCACCGTCAGAACTGTCGAATCATGAAGTTCAGCCTTGTTCTCTCCGTTCCCGCGGGTATAGATGACATAGTCGGCATAACCTGGAGCCGAAATGAAGATATGCTCCTCCCCGTCGAACTCTACGGCCGGATAGATACGGTATGTTCCGTCAGGCAAGGTCTCAGGGATCACACATTCGATCATCGACTCATAGTTCGGGGGATAGAACTTATCCGGGGAGGGGATTGCTGCGGAATATGAGGTAAGATATTTTTCCGCGCCGTCTTCCTCCGTGTAGACACGGAATTTGAAAGTGGCGTTCACCATGTAGGGCGAAAGATTCCTGAACGTTCCGAACAGCGACAGCTTCGAGCCATCTACAAATGCTTCCGTGATGCCATTAGGCGCATAGAAGGTATAGCGGCGCTTGGAGGATGAGTCTTTATCGGCAGGCTTGACTCCGAGGAGCACACCCTGGCCGTTGTTGAAACCGCCTGTGCCGCCCCCGACACCTGTCGAGCCGGGATCAAGGGCATCCAGAAGGTAATAGCCGTCGCTCAGACCGCCCCAGCCCCAGTTGAAGTGATAGTAGCCGTTGCCACGGTAGCCGTCGCAGACAAAGCAGTGGCCGACAGAACCATAGCCCCACCAGAGCACAGGACCGCAGGTTTTCAGGTTCTCATAGATCATATTGTCCCAGGCAGCTGAAGAGTGCATCTCGCGAGGCTCGTTGTGGAGGCCCGCATCATATTTGAAGTATCTCACCAGAGCGCCTCCGACCTTCGCACCGAAAGAGCCGGATGCATCGGTGCCATAGCTCATGTCGACTGAATAACCGCAGGCCTGCATCAGCTTGGCCACAGCGGCAGCCTGTTCCTTGGTGTGCTTGTCGTGATAATCATCAATCATGAGATCCCACTGGAACTCATAGTTGCTGAAATCCTCGCTCAGGGTGACGGTTGTGCCGTTGTACCACTGATAAGAGATATTGGCATCCTCGACAACCTTGTCGGGCCAGTTGTAATACTTCATCACCTCGGCCATAGCAGTGGCCACGCAGCCGGTCACGGTTCGCGATGAACCAATCTTCGGACAAAGGTCATTGTAAGGACCTTGCTGGTTCCACGTTGTGGTCATCAGCGGACCGATAGGCTCATGGTCGGTTCCGGCAGCACGCGAATAGGGCGCAAGACCTTCGGCAGACGCACGGAGAATCTGCTCCTTGCACAGATCGAGCCAGAAACGCATATTTTCAGGGAGATTGTCAGGATCGAGACAGCCGTTGTCGCTGTAACCGATCACCGGAGCGCCCACATCGTCAGCCGAGACGATCATATAGCCCCGCGGGCTGTTGTTGTAGAGATAGAGAGCCGGCTCACCTGGGTCGCCGAGAGTCATGACCAGTTCCGGCTGACCTCCTGAACGGGAGACAGGCGCAGAGCCTTGAGTCATGGCACGGTCCAGAGCCTCTGCCGGGCTAAGACTGCGAGCCGAAGCTCCCAGTCCGGCCATAGCAGCCAATGATATGAATAAAAGTGATTTTCGCATTTTGAATTTCTTATTGTAGTGGATTGATTGTCAGTTTACTTCACCAGGATCTTGACCGTCTTCGAGCCTTGGCGGCGCAGATAGATGCCGGGGGTGAGTGCGGATGGATCGACGCGACGTCCCTGAAGGTTGAAATATTCGGCAGGCCGGTCATTGTCGGCCTCGATGCCGGGCAGGCCGCTCTGTGAGCCGATTGTAAACGGCACACCGGGAAGTTCATAGACCGGCTGCATGCCTCCGGGGAAACTATATCGTTCTCTATAAAAATAGGCTGTATAGACTTCGCCGGGTTTTGCATCCGGCAGAGACACTGTGGCGCGGAGAGTCGCAGTGTTTCCGGCTGTCACATAAAGCTTGACGTTCTCTGTAAGAATGGTCTTGTCAGAAGCATCCTTTATTCCGAAATAAAGATAGTTATCTTCCGCAACCCCGGCCAGACCAAGGACCGTGCCGGTCAGACTGATCGACATCGGATCGACAGCCGACGAGTTGGCGACATCAAGACTCTTAATCTCATACTCGCCGTAGACATACGGACTGACTGTCACCTCACATGATGCCATTATCTTGTACTCATAGGTGAAATCATCCATATAGACCAGAGCGAAAGTGTGTTTGCCTGGAGTGACGGTGTAGTTTCTGAACCATGAGCTTATGAACTCAAACGGCTTTCCTTCAGGCGTGAATTTAATAGTTGCGCCATCGGCAGTGGTGAGGACATTGCCTTCGGAATCGACAAGTGCCGCCAGAAGATAAAGCTCAGATTCGGCATTGCCTGTAAATCTGGCCACACCTGACACCTTGATGTTGCTTCCGACATAGAAATCGCCGTTGGTGCTCAGATCTTCGACGACCATCTCCCCGACTGAGGGAAGAGTGGCCGTATTGGTATAGGACGAACCGTTCTTTTCACGCTTATAGATGATATAGTCCGGTTCAGAACACGGAGTCCGGAAAACATAGTCTTTGCCATCGACGCGTATGCCGGGATAGACGCGATATGTGCCCTCACCCAAAGCGGTGCTCGGAATAGAGCCCATAAGTTTGTAGCAGTTGGAATCAGGACCGTAGTTCAAGAACGAAGATGGAAGCGTAAAATCACCCACCGTTGTCACCAGCTCTGTGCCGTCTTCATTATAAATGAGATAGACTGCCTTTCCGTCGACATTATAAGGAGAGCGGTTTTTAAACTCGCCGTCGATGGTCAGGAAAGTGCCCTGGACTGTCACATTGGCGAACGCGGAACAAGTGAATGTGTAACGGCGCTCGGCAGGCTTTCCGTCAGACGGCTTGGCACCGAAGAGAGCGCCCTGCGAACTGTTGTAGCCACCGGTTCCGCCTCCTGTTCCGACATAAGCCGGATTGAGAGCGTCAAGCAGATAGTAGCCGTCGCTGTTGCCTGTCCACCCCCAGTTGAAATGGAAATAGCCGTCACCCTTATAGCCGTCGCATACGAAGCAGTGACCGACGCTGCCGGTGCCCCAGTAGACCATCGGACCGCACTCCTTGAGATTGTCATAGACCATCTGCTCCCACTCGGCGGTTGTGTAGAGTTCGCGGGGTTCGTTGTGCAGACCGGCATCATAGTCGAAATATGTCACCAGAGCATTTCCGACTTTCTCGTTAAAGGCAGCGGAGGCCACGGTGCTGTACATCATTTCAACCGAATAGCCGCAGGCCTGCATGAGCTTGGCGACAGCTTCTGACTGCACGGAAGTATAGCCGGCAAAGTAGCTGTCGACCATATTGTCCCAGTCAAAGCGGAAGTTGCTGAAATCGGCGCTCAGAGTCGGGGTATCAGCCGGGCCTCCGCGCCAGGCGTATGTGATATTGGCATTTTCACCGGCCTGTTTAGGCCAGTTGTAGTATTTCATCACCTGAGCCATCGCAGTGGCGACACAGCCGGTGTAGGTGCGTTTGTTGGCAACCATCGGACAACTGTCATTGAAAGGCGCTTTCTGATCCCAGACTGTTGTCAGCATCTGAGCTATCGGTTCCCTGTCAGAAGACCTTGAGACGGCATAAGGCTCGGCTCCTGAGTCTGAGGCCATGCGGATCTGACGGCTGCTCTCTTCGAGCCATCCCCTGAAGTTTTCAGGCAGGTTTTCAGGATCAATCGCCCCGCTGTCGTTGTAAGCGATCACCGGCGCTGCGACATCATCGGCTGAAACGATCATCCAGCCTCCTTCAGGACGGTTGAACACATAGAGAGAAGGCGTGTCATCTGTCCCGACCGTCATTACCGGCGCCGGAGCAGAAGCCGATCTTGACACGTGGACCACGGCCTGACCCGTCACACGTCCCAATGCCTCCGAGGGAGTCAGGCTGCGCGCGGCAGCTCCTGCTCCTGAAAGGAGGGCCAATGAGAAGAACAAAAATAATTTACGCATACAGATGTGAAGAATTTAATAGTGATTTCTTTTATTACTATCTTCAGCGGACAAGGACCTTAGAGATCTTAGAACCCTGGCGGCGCAGATAGATGCCTGGAGCAAGAGAGGTGCCGGAAACGCGCTGTCCCTGAAGGTTGAAGTATTCTACCGGAGCATTGACATCATCCTCTCCGACACTGTCAATGCCGCTCTGACCGGCAACAACAAACGAGACAATGTCACTCTTGGCCTCATAGCGGCCACCTACGTTGCGCCAGCAGCGGACGTCGTATTTCTCGCCAGGTTTCGCTTCGGGAAGCGAGGCGCTGATCGAAACGCTTGTGGACTGTCCGGCGCTTGCAAAGAACGGCAGATGGTTCTGCCAGACATTTGCGCCGCCTTTGCTCACCACGAATATAAGATTCTCATAGACCACACCGGTCAGACCTCTGACATGGGCCGTGATGCAGATGTCAGCCGGATCGACACCGTCGGCCTTGTCAACCTCAAGCGCCGTAACCTCGTAGGTGCCGGCAGGAGCGTTGTCCAGAACTTTCACCGGACAGGATGCGATTGTCTCATAGCGGCTCTCGGCATCATTGTAGAACTGCAAGGCAAAGGTATAGTCACCGGCCTCGACTCTGGCGCTCGCAGTGCCGTTCATGAACCAGTCGCTGACAAATTCAAAGGGATTTCCCCGGTCGGAGAATGTAAGTGTCAGTCTTGTTCCGTAGCCGCAGACAGATCCGTCAGCTTTCAGCAGGGATGCGACCACATAGAGATTGGCATCATCCTTGCCCGTAAAGCGGGCCGTGCCGGTCACTCTGAACGGCTTGCCGGCATAGATGTCGCCATTGGTGCTGAGATCCTCGACCATCATCTGTCCGACGTCGGGGAGAGAGGCTGTATTGCGCCCGTTCTGACGGGTGTAGACGATATATCCGGCTCCTCCGGGCGGAGAACGGAACTCATATTCCTCGCCGTCGACCTCGATTGCGGGATAAATACGGTAGGTCCCGTCCGGAACGGTATTGGGAACGACTCCGAGAATGGTCGACGTTGCCGAGTAGAGTCCGAAATTCTTGGCTGAGGAGGGGGTATAGACCGTGCACGAACGGATATATTCGGTTCCGTCTTCATTGTAAAGCCTCAGGACGAATTTTCCGTTGACCGTATACGGCGAATAGTTTTTGAACATTCCGTAGAGATAGACATAGGTCCCGTTGGTGCTCGTGGCGGTTATGCCGGCAGTGGTCCTGAACGTGTAGCGGCGCTTCGCCTCGGTATCGGTTGCGGGTTTCACTCCGAGCAGAGCGCCCTGGGCGCTGTTGAAGCCTCCCGATCCGCCGCCTATACCCAGATCTGTCGGGCAAAGGATGTTGAGCAGGAAATAGCCGTCGCTCATGCCGCTCCAGCCCCAGTTGATATGGAAATAGCCGCCTGACTGATAGCCGTCGCAGACAAAACAGTGGGCCCCGGCATCGCCTGCGCCCCAGTAGACCACCGGCCCGCAGGTCCGCAGGTTTTCATAGATCATATCTTCCCACTGCGAGGAAGTGTAGAGGTCGCGCGGCTCATTGTGGAGTCCGGCATCATAGCCGAAGTAGCTGACAAGGGCATAGCCCACACTTTCGGAGAATGCACCGGAGGCCGATATGTTGTAGCGCATCTCGACTGAATAACCGCAGGCCTGCATCAGTTTCGCCACGGCCTCGGCCTGAGCGTCATTATAGGCCACGCCTCTGTAATTGTCAAGCATGTTGTCCCAGTCAAAACGGAAATTGCTGAAATCGGCGGTCAGCACGCTTGTCGGGGCACCGTCCCTGATCCAGTTATATTTCAGGAGAGCGTTTTCGGATGCCTTTTCAGGCCAGTTGTAATATTTCATCACCTGGGCCATCGCAGTAGCAACGCAGCCTGTATAGGTTCTGATTCCGTTGACAGTCGGACAGAAATTATAGTAGGGAGCGCCCTGGTCCCACTTGGTGGTCATCAGAGGGGCGATCGGGTCACGGTCAGGAGACGAAGCGCGGCTGTAAGTCTCCACGCCTGCCGCGGAGGCTTCACGGATCTGACGTCCGCACAGTTCAAGCCAGCCTCTGAGGTTGGCGGGCAGATTTTCAGGGTCAAAGGAACCGCTGTCGCTGTAAGCGATCACAGGCGCCGCAACGTCGTCAGCCGCGACAATCAGAAAGCCATTGTCCGTCCCCTTGTCGAAGACATAGAGAGCAGGAGCCTGATCAGTACCGACAGTCATCACAGGCTGCTGACTGACCGAAGAGCGAGAGACCGAAGAAAAGGGATGTCCGGCGGCACGGGCAAGTGCTTCTGACGGACTAAGGCTACGGGCAAACGCCGACATACCCAACAGGGTTGCCAAAATCAGAAATAAGATTGGTTTTCGCACAGGAATTAAGGTGTTATAGACTTTTGTTACTTTATTTTCTATTCTCATACTATACTCATACTATATTAATTATAGTATATATCTATTTGCTGTTACCTGTCAGTAACCTGAATTCATCACTCTTCGGACCGGCATACCCGCAGCGATTCCGAAAAGATTCAGGGGCTATAACTTCTTTGGGAGGCTATATACAAGACGGCAACCGGGCAGTCCGGCTGCTATGAGGCTGTCGCAACGCGCAGCGGCGTCCGGTTCGCCGGCCGGAAAGGGCATCTGGTAGATCTCCGTCACACGGGCGCCGGGAATAATCGCGGCCATGATTTCATCAGGGTCCGGGGCCGACTCCATCGCGGCATATTCCCGATAGGTCCAGCGAGTGAATGCCGTTGCAGCCGAAACTCCGCGGCGGTCAAGCAGGAAGCCGTCCGAGAGTCTCAGCGGCTCGCCTCCCGCCAGGTCAGACGGTGCCGGAAAAGACACCAGACGCTTATGGCCGGAATCAAGTGTGACAGGAACACGGTCGGCATAATCGCCGTCGGTCTTGTAGATGCGGGCCATAGCAACTGCTTTGGACGGCGAAGCTGACGGTGTTTTACCTCCCATGACCACAGCCTCAGGCGCCGGGGCTGAAGCCACAGCCTGATCCTTCTGAGAGGTACAGGCCGCCAATGGCATCAGGAGTATCGGCAGAAGCAGATGTTTCATATCAAGAGGGTGTTAATGACAGAAGTAACCCTCCAAAGTTAAACATTATACCTTTATCCACCAACTGTCTAATATACATATTTTATATTTGATACATATTTTTTTTATTTTACCACTGTTAAGAAGGCACCATTGGAAGCTGATCGCTTCCAATGGTGCCTTCTTAATTATGCAAAGACGCCGGTCTCTTATACCCATCTCCGCGCCCACGAGACAAGAGGCAATCTCGTATTGCGTG
>NZ_JAIDEN010000043.1 GCF_029054785.1 Duncaniella sp. | reverse complement strand
ATCAAATATCTGTTAACAATAAACTCTTCATTAATTACGTTAAATGTATAAAACAAGTCCTGATTATCTGAAATAAAAACATGCATGCCTATGAATAAAATTTCTACTCAATCCACCACACTGCTCTCGTCAGCCCGAAAAAACGTCACACAACAACCTGCGAACGAAACACTTGCAAAAATCAAACAATTTGCCCGTGCCTATTCATTTGCGTCTACCGCAAATCGTTCTCTCGGCAATTTAGTGCTGAACTGACGCATTTCCCCCCATGACATCTATCTTTGCTCTATTGGCTTTCATCTTTGGTGGAGCCTCCGCATACTTCGCTCTGCTCTCACGACGTTCCGAACAGGCCCGGAAAACAGCAGAACAGGACAATTTCACCCTGCGCATGGAATGCGAAAAGGTGAAAATAGAGACTACATCCAGAATCGAGTCTCTTAATTCTGTCCTGGCAGATCTGAAATTTACAAATGAACGACTTTCTCAGAAACTTGACGAATCATCCCGCCAGACCGGTGCCGTCAAAGAAGAAAACTCAGCCCTGACAGCCCGGATAGAGATGCTTCAGAGAGAGAAAGAAGAAAACGAAAAATCCCGTGCCCAACAGGAAGAGATTTTTGAAAACCGGTTCAAGAATCTCGCCAATGATATTCTTCGGCAGAACACCACTGATCTTAAGACTCAGAATGAAGAGAAACTGCGTGAAATCCTGCAACCGCTCCATTCAAACATTGAGGAATTCCGGAAAACCGTTTCCGAGACCTATAACAACGAAGCTCGTGAGCGTTTCTCACTTTCTGAGCGCATAAAAGATCTCGTAAGCCTCAACCAGGCAATCTCCCGGCAGGCCCATGAATTATCCGAGGCACTCCGCGGAGACAGCAAAGTTCAGGGAGACTGGGGTGAAATGGTGCTCGAATCCATCCTTGAGAAATCCGGATTGCAGAAAGGGGTGGAATATTTCATTCAGGCAAGCACTGATGAAACCGGGAATACTCTCCGGAATGAAGACGGAACTTTGCTCCGTCCCGACGTCGTTGTCCGTTATCCGGACAAACGCTATGTTGTCATTGACTCCAAAGTTTCGTTGACAGCTTTTGTGGACTATGCCAATGCCTCGGACGAAGAAAGCCGCCAGCTGGCGTCGCTTCGTCATGTCAGATCTGTGAAAAAGCACATCGACGAACTTGCAAAAAAACGTTACCAGGATTATGTCGGAGATGCAAAACTTGATTTTGTCATGATGTTCATCCCGACAGAGCCTGCCTACATAGCGGCTATGCGCCTTGAACCCACATTGTGGCAGGAAGCCTATGACAAGAATGTCCTGATCGTATCCCCTACCCATCTTGTCTCCGGGCTGAAACTCATAGCCCAGCTATGGAGCCGCGACCGTCATACACGTAATGCCATTACCATAGCGGAAGAAGCAGGAAAGATGTATGACAAATTCGCAGACTTCACCAAAGACATGGAGAAAATAGAAAAAGCCCTTGGCTCTACCCGAAAGGCTTTTGACGATGCAATGACAAAGTTGAGCTGCGGAACCGGCAATCTTGTCACCAGAGCACAGAATCTCCAGAAACTTGGTGTGAAAGCCAACAAGCAGATCGCGGCTTCGCTTGACCGCAACCGCCTGTCTGACGAAGACTGAACATTCTTCTAAAAAAGGCGCCTGCCATAAGATTTCATACCGATCTCTTATGGCAGGCGCCCTTTTATAATCAGCTTTAGTCTTTGACCGAGAACCCGGCATTGAAAATAGCATCGCGCACGGCGCTGTCATCAGCATCGCCTTCCACGACGGCCTCTCCAGACCCAAGATCCACTGAAACCGACTCAACGCCCTGGAGACTTGAGATTGCTTTCGTTACCGATGCCTGACAATGAGGGCAGGACATTCCTTCAATAATATAAATTCGCTTCATATTGTCTGTATTTAGAGTTAATTCATGTTTGTGGTTGATTTTATCGCGATGGTGGCGCAAACCTGAATAGGCAAGCAAAGCGAACAGTATCAGACTGCACAGGCTCTCGAAAACGCCAAACGAATAATGACAGTGGGACGTCAGACCTGTTGCAGCTGAAGGTATGAACCACTCCTTCGGGAGCAGATAGTCAATAGCCAGTCCGAACAGAATGGCTGTCACTACAACCGATCCCACATATATAAATGTGCTCTTGCGCCCGATTGTTTTAGACAAAATCATCATTGAGGCAAAATTAGCCGCCGGTCCCGCCATGAGCAATACGAAACCAACCCCAGGGGTCAGACCTTTGGTGATGAGAGACAATGCGATCGGAATTGATCCGGTGGCGCATATATACATAGGTACGGCAACTATGACCATAACCAGCATCGCCAACAGAGGATAACGGCTAAGACCCAAGAACAATTCGTCAGGCACCAGAACTGTTATCAACGCTGCGATCACAAGTCCGATAACAAGCCATTTGCCCACGCTTCCAACCATATCAACCAAGCCATAACGGAAAGCCTCCGCTGTCTTTCTCCAGAATCCGAACGGACGGGGACATTCAGACAAGGACTCTTCTGCTTTCGGCGTTGAAGACTCATCAGACTCATCGTCAAATTTGCTTACAGTCATGCCTCCGAACAGAGCACCGACCAATGCCCCTACCGGACGCAACAGCGCGAACGGCAGGCCCAACAGTGAATATGTCGCAGCAATACTGTCTACACCAGTCTGTGGCGTTGCTATCAGAAATGATGTCGAGGCACCTTTGGACGCACCTTGTCTCCTAAGGGAAACTGCTGTCGGAAGGACTCCGCAGGAACATAGGGGCAATGGAATACCCAAAAGCGCAGCTTTTATGACAGGCTTTATGCCACGACCTGCAAGATGACGCCCCATTGTATCCGGTTTGATGAAAACATGCAGAAAACCTGCTATTATAAACCCTAATAATATATAAGGTGACATCTCATTGACAATTGCAGCCAGAGATGTGAAAAAGTGACTGAAATTCATAGGCTTCTATACTTTATGTTTGCTATACACAAAGTTACCACCGATTTCAGTCATTTGCGTTATACAATTGCGGGAATAGATTACCAAATTATATTCACCTTCCTAATAAACTGCATCACATAAATTAAATAGTTCCTAAAAAACAACCGGCTCCACAAGCTGTGACATCAGATCTCATGCAGGCCCAGTCTCTCTCTGGAGCCTCTGAGATATTCAGAGGGAGTCATTCCTGTCACACTCTTGAATTGGCGTGAAAGATGAGCCACGCTTGAATAATCCATCATATAGGCAACCTCACTCAGAGTATACTCGTCATGCTGAAGCAACTCTTTCACGCGTTCAATCCGTTGGGCAATATGATACTTTTCCAGTGTTCGTCCTTCTTTTGCTGAAAAGATACGGCTTACTGTGTCATAGTTCATCCCAAGCTGCCGTTCAATGCACTCTGAAAGATTATGCTGCTTCTCCTTTTCCTCTCTGACATGATGAAGAATGGCATGTTTGGTCTTTTCAACAATCTCAGATTCCTTGTCTGCGATCAACTCGAATCCATCACGCCGCAGACGCAACTCCAACTGCTTCATGACATCGTCTGAAAGCGGAGACGACAAAGTCGCCTTGCCAAGCTCAACGGTAAAATTATCAGCCCCGACATCGTTCAGGATCTGTTCGACCGCTCTGACACAATGGTGACACACCATATTCTTTATCAACAACTCTTTCATAATTCTATACTCGCTACTTGCCCGATGGCACATACGTTATTTCTACTACTTTCTCGCTCTTGCCTGTCACAGGGAACAAAGCCGAGCATCTTATACCCGGAATCCAGATGATTTCGGCATTCCGTTCAATCACCCTCGCGTTTTTCTTTTCATTAAGAGACATTTTAGCATTGCTGAAAATATCGCTGAGAAGTTTGGACCCTTTGAGTCCGAACGGACGCATCCGGTCACCTTCTCGCCATCCACGCATCTTGAACACCGCATCATCCATAATTGTATGATCGGCATACAACGCATCCGCATTCAATCTGCCACAGTTTTTCATCTCTGAAAATTCAGCTGCACTCAGAATCCTGAAGCCAAAAGGATGTTGCGTCAGATCAACCGTCATTTCACGCTGCACGCTACCGGAGTCTTCATCGAATGGGGTCAGGCAACCTCGGTCAAGCAAATATACCAGATTTTTGCATCGATATATTTTACCTGCGGCAGTCGCTCCTCTCCCATCGCCTTTAAAACTGCAAATTATATTTTCAACCTGACTCATGTTGATACCTGCCTCGGAAAGAATCTCATATAGTGCCATGCGCGGATCCTTCTCGGTTTCTACAAGAGCGCGCAGGTCAATCCTTCCGTCAGCCTCCGCATATCTTTTTTTAAGTTCACAGCGATAACTTTCATAAAGGCTATAATTATCGCCAAGATGAGCGATCGTCTGGGCAATCGAATCCATCGAGCCTGGGAACTCCTCCTCAAGCAAAGGGACAAGCCTGTTGCGAATCCGATTCCGCTTATAGGCATTGTCAGCATTGGTCGAATCCGTCACATAAGTCTGGCCTTGGTCTTGAAGATAAGCCAAAATCTCGTCTTTCCGGCAGTTCAATAACGGACGGATCACATCCCCGTTGCGCGGCAACATTCCTTTCAGACCGACCAGTGAGCTTCCGCGAAGCAAATTCAGGAAAAAAGTTTCTATATTGTCTTCACGATGATGCCCGACGGCTACTTTTGTAGCTGTCTGTGCATCCAAGAGACTCTTCCACCAGTCATAGCGCAGCGCCCTGCATGCCATTTCGATTGATTCGCCAGTCTCTTTACGCCGGCTGTCGACATCGAAATCTCTCACAATAAGATCTACCCCTTTCTCAGAACAGAAATTGCGGCAGAACAATTCATCCCGCATACTTTCCTCCCCCCGCAGATGGAAATTGCAATGGGTGGCTACCACATTATAATTCAATTCATGAAGAACCGTCAGCAGAGCGATGGAATCAGCCCCGCCGCTAAGACCGACAATCACAATGTCATCCTTGGCGATCAACTTATGGTTATTGATAAACAGCTCTACCTGGCGTGCAAAATTCATGATCAAAATAAAAAACGTGGGAAGTTTGTTGCAAAATTAATAAAATTGTGCAACAAACACCCACGTTCATGAGTTATTAAACCTCTTAATCTTCGACAGCCAAAAAGACGCCGTTTATATCGAATACATAAGTATCCGGTCCTGGGATACTAAGCTCAACTTCGTAAACTTTGCCGCGATTGAATTCCACAGATTCAACCATCGAGGCGAAGCCATCCTTGGCAAGGCGTTCATAAGCCTTTTGAGGAAGCATATCCTTCACTACGCTTGCAGGCAACATCATTTTACCCGGAGCATCTACTTCAAGAATGTTCCCATCTGAGTCAAACTCTAGGTCAATCCCGTTGGAAAGCTCGACTTCATATTTGCCTTTTGCAAAATATTTTTCGCAAGTGCGTACGCCGTCTTTAAAATGTTTTTCAATGAAACTGCGGGCTTTCTCAGGCAACTGAGAGTAAGACTGGGATCCAGCCACTACAATACCGGGATTCCCACCATTGCCGATCGGAACCTGGGCAACAGCGACAGCTCCACCCGACATAAGTGCAAGCGAAGCTGCCATTGACATTAAGTGCTTAAATTTCATATTATTTATCTATTTGGTTATTTAAGAAACAAGCCTACATCATAGAATGTTGAAAAATTCTGCGTAATTTTGCACTATGATTTATCCTGACAAAATAGAAGAAAAGATCGGGTTTGCGGCCATACGGCTTCAACTGTCGAAGAAATGCCATTGCGACGGCTCTCGTCAACTTTGCTCTGAAATGGCATTTCAGACTGATTTCGAAGTTGTCCAGGCTTCGCTTCAGGCTGTCGACGAAATGGTACGCGCAAATCACAGCGATGAGACTCTCCCGCTTGAAGGAGTTGACGATATCGACCGGGATCTGGCCGTGATCAAGATTCCAGGCACATTCCTTGAAATAAAAGATCTGCTTAAGATACGGCGGATGCTTGAATGTTTCTCTCGGATAGCATCATACTTCAGACGCAATAATGAAGACGGCCACACTCCTTATCCAAGGTTGACACAACTGAGCGCACCGTTGAGCGACATACCGACATCTCTGGTGACAGTCATTGACAGATCAATTGATCCGGCATCCGGGCTGGTAAAGGACAACGCATCCGTTACACTGAGCGAAATCCGGTCCCGTCTGAGGAGCATGTCGGGCCGCGTTAATTCCATTTTGCGCCGAGTGTTAAGTTCTGCCATCTCCCAGGGCTGGCTTGATGCTGATGCCACACCTGCCGTGCGTGACGGTCGCCTTGTGTTGCCGGTGCCTCCGATGAACAAACGGAAAATTCCGGGCATTGTTCATGACGAATCAGCCTCCGGTAAAACCATATTCATCGAACCGGCGGAAGTTGTCGAAGCCAATAATCTCACACGTGAGCTCCAGCTTGAAGAACACAGAGAGATTATCCGCATTCTGACCATGATCGCAGACGAGTTGCGTCCCCACATCCCGGAGATGCTTGCCAGTGCGTCTATTGTCTATCAGCTTGACTTCATCAATGCCAAGGCCAACTATGCTGATGCTGTCGGCGCTACGCTCCCGACTCTTCACAACAATGAAGAGATGGAATGGTATCACGCATGTCACCCGGTGTTGAAACTGTCTTTGGAACAACAGAACCGGGAGATCGTGCCGATAGACATCACACTGAACCACGAAACCCGGATACTGGTGATCTCAGGCCCGAATGCGGGCGGAAAGTCTGTCTGTCTGAAAACAGTCGGAACTATCCAATATATGGTCCAGTGCGGCCTGCTGCCGCCGGTCTACGAAAATTCCCATATAGGAATTTTTCAGGACATCTTCGTGGACATCGGTGATGACCAATCCTTTGAAGATGACCTGTCGACATACAGCAGCCATCTCCGCAGCATGAAGTTCATGCTCCAGCGTGGACGGAAAGGCTCATTATTCCTTATTGACGAGATGGGCTCAGGGACAGAACCGCAGATCGGCGGGGCTCTTGCCCGCGCCATTCTTGAACAGATGAACGGGAAAGAAATGTGGGGAATTGTCACCACCCACTATCAGATTCTGAAACAGTTTGCCGAAGATGCCGCAGGGCTCATCAACGGATCGATGCTCTATGACCGTCATCTGATGCAGCCGATGTTCAAGCTTTCCATCGGCAATCCCGGCAGTTCGTTTGCTGTTGAGATCGCCCGCAAAATCGGTCTTCCGGGAGAAATTATCCAGGCGGCAGAAGATATTGTCGGCAAAGAATATATGAATCTTGACAACTATCTGCTTGACATCACACGCGACAAACGCTATTGGGAAAACAAGCGCACAGCTATCCGCCAGAAAGAGAAAAAACTGGAGCAGATGCTTGCCCAATATGCCGAAGATGCTGACCAGCTCAGGAGCAAACGCCGGGAAATCATCGAAGAGGCCCGGACTGAAGCAAAGAAGATACTTGACTCGTCGAATGCGGTGATCGAACGCACGATCGCCGACATCAAGGAGGCCAATGCCGAGCGCGAACGCACTCTCGAAGCGCGCCGTAAGCTGAAAGAGCAACGCATCGGACTTGAGCGGGAAGGAAACCGCTATAAGGACTCGAACTCCCTTCTGGCAAAAGTGCCCAAAAAGAAAAAGAACAAACAAGCCGCCACCCAGGCCGACGGCAATAGCGCCACGCCTGCCAAACGGGAAGTGTCAGTCGGGGCAAACGTCCGCCTTGACGGAGGATCGACTGTCGGCACAGTCCTTGAACTCTCCGGCAAAAACGCTCTTGTCATATTCGGAAACCTGAAAACATCGGTAAAAACAGACCGTCTCACCGTAACCGATGCCAAGCCCAAGACCGAACCCAAATCGAGCGTCTCGATGCAGACGATTGATTCCGGATATGAGCGTCAGCTTCAGTTCAAGCAGGAAATCGACGTGAGAGGCATGAGAGCCGATGAAGCGATTCAGGCTGTCACATATTTCATTGATGACGCAATCAGATTCAGCATAGCCCGTGTGCGCATTCTTCACGGAACCGGCACAGGGGCACTGAGACAGGCTATCCGGGAGTTGCTCTCGACAACCAACGGCATAGACTCGTATCATGACGAAGATGTCCGCTTTGGTGGTGCAGGCATAACGGTTGTAAATCTAAAATAGCCTCTTGATTTCGCTTGCTGTTTGAAATTTTGTTTGTACATTTGTCCACTGAAGCAAGTCCTGCTTTGTTATCTGTAAAAACTCAAAGTATAAATTTATATGGCAACCAAACCGTTCAAATATCAGCCCATGTTTCCGCTGGGACCTGATACAACTGAATATTACAAACTGACTTCCGACTACGTCAAAGTTGAAAACTGGGGCGGACATGAGTTCCTCGTCGTTGATCCCGAAGCGCTCACTGTCCTGGCACGTGCCTGCACCCATGACAACGCGTTCATGCTGCGTCGCGAGCACAACGAAATGGTAGCGAAAATCCTTTCCGATCCGGAAGCTTCGGAAAATGACAAATTTGTCGCCCTGACCATGCTGCGCAATGCGGAAGTTGCAGCCAAAGGCGCCCTCCCCTTCTGCCAGGACACAGGCACAGCGATTGTCCACGGAGAAAAAGGCCAAAACGTCTACACCGGTTGTGACGATGAAGAAAAAATCAGCAAGGGTGTGTATCTGACTTATACCACCGACAATCTCCGCTACTCGCAGAATGCACCTCTGACCATGTATGATGAAGTCAATACCGGTTGCAACCTTCCGGCTCAGATTGACATCCACGCATCTGAAGGTGACGAATACAAGTTCCTTTTCGTTGCCAAAGGAGGCGGTTCTGCCAACAAGACATATCTCTATCAGGAAACCAAGGCCATCCTTAACCCCAAGACTCTCGTTCCCTTCCTGGTTGAAAAGATGAAGAGCCTCGGAACAGCGGCCTGTCCTCCCTATCACATCGCATTCGTCATCGGCGGTACTTCTGCTGAAAAGAATCTTGAGACAGTCAAGAAAGCCTCTGTGAAATATTACGACAATCTGCCCGATCACGGCAATGAACTCGGACACGCGTTCAGAGACAAGGAACTTGAAGCTGTGCTCAAGAAAGAGGCCGAACGCCTTGGCCTTGGCGCTCAGTTCGGCGGCAAATACTTTGCCCATGATATCCGCGTCATCCGTCTCCCCCGCCACGGCGCATCTTGTCCGGTTGGTCTTGGCGTATCCTGCTCGGCAGACCGCAACATCAAGGCCAAGATCAACCGCGAAGGCCTGTGGATCGAAAAACTTGACAGCAACCCCGGTGAACTTATCCCCGAAGAATACCGCAAACAGGGTGAAGGCGATGTCGTCAAGATCGACCTGAACCGTCCGATGTCTGAAATTTTGGCTGAACTTACAAAATATCCGGTGGCCACACGTCTGTCACTCAACGGAACAATCATTGTCGGCCGTGACATCGCACACGCAAAAATCAAAGAGCGTCTTGACAATGGCGAGCCGATGCCACAGTATCTCAAGGATCACCCCATCTACTATGCCGGCCCGGCCAAGACTCCGGAAGGAATGCCTTCAGGCTCTTTCGGCCCGACAACCGCAGGCCGAATGGATTCATATGTCGATCAGTTCCAGAGCGCCGGTGGTTCTATGGTCATGATCGCCAAGGGCAACCGCAGCAAACAGGTAACTGACGCCTGCCACAAGCACGGCGGCTTCTATCTTGGCTCCATCGGCGGTCCTGCTGCAATCCTTGCTCAGGACAGCATCAAGAAAGTCGAGCTTCTGGAATATCCCGAACTTGGCATGGAGGCAATCTGGAAAATTGAAGTTGAGGATTTTCCCGCGTTCATTCTCGTTGACGACAAGGGCAATGACTTCTTCACTGAAATTTCTGCCCGTTGCTCAGGCTGCCCGATTGTCGAAGACAAACATTGAATGCCAGTCAATGATTGAAAATATAATACAATCAGCCTGACCTGACAGAAACAAATGTTGAAATAGACTCATGAAGTTGCATAGAAAAGTTTCAATCTGAATCCGATCTATGCAACTTCTGATATGAAAAGTCGTTTAACAACGCAAATCATCTGATTTGAGCGGAAACATCTATGACATAAGACGCAAAGGGTTTATCGGCTTTCTTATATTGTCGGTAGCCGTTGTCGGCATATTCCTCTTTTATTCCGACTCTCTGGTCAAGGATCTCTCCGAGCAGGAACGAGAGAGAATGCAGATCTGGGCCGATGCGACGCGCGAGATTGTAAATGCCGGAAGCGGAGAATCCGATGTACCTTCCAATTTTGACTTTCTACTGTCAATCATCGAGCGCAACCGGACAATCCCCGTCCTTCTGACCGACGAAAACGGTGAAATCATCATGCAGCGCAATTTCACTCTGCCAGAAGCCGCTGACTCGACAGTCCTGTTCGGTCTCAGTCCTGCCAACCGACAGTTTCTGCTGGACAAACTCGCTGACCTGCGTAAAACGCCCAATGTGATTGACATAGATATGGGAGCAGCAGGCCGACAGCACCTATATTATGAAGATTCAAAAGTGTTGAAAAGCCTGAGTTTCTATCCCTATGTCCAGGTCCTTGTTCTTCTTGCTTTCGTTCTGATCGTATATTACGCCGTCTCGTCGACAAAGCGTGCCGAACAGAACAAAGTCTGGGTCGGACTGTCAAAAGAAACTGCCCATCAGCTCGGCACTCCGATTTCATCGCTTATGGCATGGCTCGAACTCCTGCCGGATTCGGGAGTCAGTCCGGAAATCGTTGCAGAGATGGACAAAGACGTGAAACGCCTGTCGACAATCGCCTCTCGCTTTTCCAAGATCGGCTCACGCCCCTCTATGGAAACCGAAGACCTGAACACCATTGTCAGCCACTCGGCGGAATATATGTCGACCCGCATTTCCAGCCGAATCCGCCTCAGTGTAGCTACAAGCCCGGTTCCGCTTCCGGTCTCCATGTCCGCACCTCTGGCAGAATGGGTGATGGAAAACCTGATCAAGAATGCCGTCGATGCCATGGAAGGCAGCGGATCCATTTCCGTTGTGCTCCGGCAAGAAAAAAATCTTGCTGTCATTGAAATTTCAGACACCGGCAAAGGAATTCCCAAGAAGAACCATAAAACGATCTTCAATCCCGGCTTCACTACTAAAAAACGCGGCTGGGGACTCGGACTCACTCTGACGAAGCGCATTGTGGAAGAATATCACAAAGGAAACATTTATGTCAAGAGATCAGAGCCGGGAGCAGGGACCACATTCGCCATCGAATTTCCGCTCGTACATTCCTCTACGTCTGTCTGAATTACAGCTATCAATTCGAATTACTATTTATCAACTAAATTAAAAACATGACTAACCAATTCAAATTCTATGCACTCGCTCTGTGCGTTTGCTCAATGCCCGTCCTCACATCGTGCAGCGATGATGACGATCCCAAAGGGATGACCAAGGTCGGTGAAATAACTTTTGAAAATACAAATATCATTCTGGCAGGACCGGATTCTTATGGCGCAAACCTCTATTCTGAATACACCGAAGGGGAACAATTCATTGCCGGTTCAATCGCATTCAACAAAGGCGCAAATGCCATAAGTTTCGGACTCAACACTCAGGGCGAATGGTATCCCAACACAGCCACATTGTATAATGGCGGCATGTTCCTCTCTCAGTTCAACTTCCGCTCAAACCTCGAAGGAAAGACCGGAGACTGGTGGTATTCTTACAACAACCAGTGCAGTGTATATAATGTCGATTCCACCGACGGAGCAAACAAGGGTGCAGGTGATGACAGATCAAACACATTTGCCATAGTCAACGGCTCCTGCAATGCATCAGAGATTTCTTCTGTTTATGGCAACGGCAAGGAAGTTTCTTTGGGCGGATTCTCGTTTGACAATAATGCTGAATTCATCATCGGCGAAGTTGAGATCTGCAACACGTCGTATGTGTACGGTGTGATTGTTAACGGCAACAATTTCGCTCAGCCGCTGAAATCCAACAACGGCTGGTTTAAAGTCCTTGCCTACGGCTATGACGCCAACGGAATCATGACTAACGGGAGTCCTGTCGAATATTACATCTGCGACTATCGTTCAAAAGATAAAAACATCGAAAACGATTGGGAAGACTGGGATCTCACAGCGCTTGGAAACGTAAATCGAGTTGTCTTCAACTTCGAAGGCTCCGATGCCAGTGAATATGGTCTGAATACACCCGGCTACCTGGCACTTGACAACATTGAGATCTACTCTCCAATTCAGAAGTAAAGGATGCCCACTCTGAAACAACTCCTCGACTCATCTCGCTCCCGCCTGGTTCCTATCTATGGCGGGAGCGAGACTTCATGGCTGCTTCGGATCATAATGGAGCACATCAAAGGATGGAATCAGGTCGAGTTGCTCTTGCGAGCCGACAAAGAGGTGTCAGACTTTACAGTTTCTGAAGTCAACAGGGTGATTGACCGACTGCTTGAAAATGAACCAGTCCAATATATCTTCGGTGACACCTACTGGCATGGGATGACCCTGAAAGTGACACCGGATGTGCTGATTCCACGACCTGAGACCGAAGAACTGGCCGATATGATAGCCAGGGAAAATACAGCTTCAGATCTGAAAGTCCTCGATGTCTGTACCGGATCCGGCTGCATAGCGGTTGCATTGGCAAAATTCATGAATTTTCCGGATGTCACAGCCATTGACATCTCACCTGAGGCAATAGACATAGCCAAAGAAAATGCCCGGTTGCAAAAAGTAAAAATCGGATTTCAGACAGCAGATGCACTTGACCTAAAAAAGCATCTTTCCGGCAGATATGACATCATTGTCTCAAATCCGCCCTATGTTATGGAAAGCGAGAAGAGCGGGATGGAACGCAATGTTCTTGATCATGAACCATCGCTTGCGCTGTTTGTTCCGGACAACGACCCTCTGAGGTTTTACAAGGCTATTGCCGATTTTGCATTTGAAACACTTTCAGACCGCGGACGGCTTTATTTCGAACTGAATCCACTGACTGCCGCAGAACTTAAAGAATGGATGTTGCACTCAGGATGGGACGAGGTCTGTCTTCTACCTGACATGCACACCAAAATCAGATTCCTGATCGCTCAAAAACAACCCAATGCTTAAGCGTAACGCCCCACTGACTTATGAAAACGCACTTTCCCGCACAGCAGCATTGTGTGCAAAGTGCGAGCAATGCACTCCCGATCTTCTAAAAAAACTCGCATCGTGGGGTGTGGGTGCAAGTGTGGCGTCCAAAATCATCGCGCGGCTGATCGAGCTTAAATTTGTCGATGACGACCGCTTTTCAAAAGCCTATGCACACGACAAACTTCATTTCAGTGGCTGGGGCCGCAGAAAAATCCGGCAGGGCCTTTGGGCCAAACGCTTGCCATCGGGCATAATCGACAGCGCATGTGACGACTTCGAGGATGAGGAATATTCCGGGATAGCCCTAAAGGTCATTCGGGCAAAAATACGCTCGCTGAAGGAATGGCCGTTAAGCCGCGAGAACAAGATCAAAGTAATCAGATATGCCATGCAACGGGGGTTTGAGTATCCTCTGATTGCCGGACTTATGCGGGACTACAAACCTGAAAATGATGAATAGTCCAAAGGTCTTATCCTGGCTTCGGCGTTGGGGTAAAGGATTTGTCAATCTGATTTTCCCTGATGTATGCACAGTCTGCCACCGCACACTGGTGGAGGGCGAAAAGTATCTGTGCCTCGGATGCATGCTTGACATGCCGCTCACGAACTTTCATAAAAGCAGCTCAAACTCCCTGACAGACCGGCTTTTTACAAGATCATTGCCGATACAGAAAGCCACATCAATGTTTTACTATCGGCGAGGCAATTCCTACACATCTCTGATTCATGACACAAAATACCGCGGACGACCAAAAGTCGGCAGTCACCTTGCAGCATTGCATGCCGAAGACCTCTCGTCAGCCGGATTCTTCAATGGCATCGATCTGCTTGTTCCTGTCCCGCTACATTTCCTGAAAAAACTGAAACGCGGATACAATCAAGCCGAAGAAATCGCCAACGGACTAAGTTCGGTCTGCGGTCTGCCGGTCATAAATGCACTTAAAGCGTCATATCACCGTTCACAGACAAGAAAAGACGCACATTCAAGACTTCAAAACACTCTTGGCGTCTACTCGGTGGAGGAACCACAACTGATTGAAAACAGGCACATTCTGCTGGTCGATGATGTCATCACAACAGGGTCCACTATTTTAGCTTGTGCGCAGGCCATCAGAGATGCATCACCAACTACTGAGATCAGTGTATACTCATTAGCCGCAACACATCTTGAATAGGAATTATTTACAAGAAATACCCACTTCCTGACAATTATTACTAAACGTTATGGCCATCTATCCGGTTATAATAATAAATTATTTCCCTAACTTTGCACTCATGCAACAACGCCATTTACGTTTCGCCTATACACTGCTATCCATTTTCCTGCTTATAAATCCGATAGTGCTAAGCGCGGCTGATAATACCGATTCAATCTCTGCTCCCAAAAAAGGTTTTATCGGTCGGTTGATCCACTATTTTGACCAATCCAACAAGCGGGCACTGACAACACGTCCGAATTTCACTCCTCTCGGAGGACCGCACTACTCCTCAGAGGTCGGTTTGGGATTGGGTCTTGTGATCGCCGGAGACTATTCGACATGCCCCTCGGACTCCTTGCTACCGGCCTCAAACATCTCTATCAAGGGGGATATAGCAACCAAAGGTTACTACTCTGTTGGCATTGACGGAGTCCATGTCTTTCCCAACAACTCCCGACGGATCAACTATTCCCTGAAATTCCAGTCGTTTTCGACTTATTTCTGGGGAATCGGTTATGAATGGGCCAACAACAATGCGAACAAGACTAAATACAACCTTTTTGATGTCACTCTCAACGGAGACTATGAATGGCGCCTCGCACGAGGTCTGTATTTAGGCCCGACTGTAGAACTCAGCTATACCAAAGCGGCAGAAATCGCAGACAATACTCCCTGGCAGGGCAAACCGTCACACTATTTTTCAACAGCTGCCGGAGGGCATATCCAATATGATCTCCGAGACAATCTTACATACCCCCACTCTGGAGTACTATTCGAGTTGACACAACTCTTTGCGCCCCGTTTCCTTGGAAACCGCAACCTGAATTTTTCAAGTACGGAAGTCGCCATCAATGTCTACACTCCGCTGTGGAAAGATGCCGTGCTCGCCAGTCATCTGCACAGCGAATGGACTTACGGACATACCCCCTGGGGCAAACTGCCATTTCTTGGAGGAGGCGCAATGAGAGGATATTACGAAGGCCGCTATCGCGACAAATGCGCATCCGATATCGTCTTTGAACTCCGCCAGCATCTCTATCGCCGATTCGGCTTTGCCATCTGGGGCGGAGCCGGAAGCATATATAATAAATTTTCAGATATTCATTTTGACCGCCTCCTGCCTGAAGTTGGCATCGGATACCGCTGGGAATTCAAAAAAAATGCCAATGTGCGCATTGATGTCGGTTTAGGCAAACACTCCTGGGGATTCACATTTGGTCTGAACGAAGCATTCTGACAAGGATTTATTGAAACCAATCATGTATAAGTATTTCGTTTTTTACTATTTCCTGCTGACTCTCCTCATTCCCAATTTCATACTCTCCTTCACCGAGCCTCTTTCTCTTGCGGGTGCTCTCACCAATATCCTTTTGCCTGGGGGGCTGATATGGTTACTTCTCAGTCTCTCCCCGAAACTGGGGCGGAGTGTATGGCTCATGTTCCCGCTGATTTTTTTCGCCGCTTTCCAGATAGTTCTTCTTGATCTTTATGGACGCAGTGTAATTGCAGTAGACATGTTCCTGAATCTTGTCACAACCAACACATCGGAAGTGGCAGAGCTACTCGGCAACATGCTGCCGGTCATCATCACGGTTGTAGTCCTCTATGTACCGACTCTGGTTACCGGAGTCATATTCACACGGAAGAAAATCAGATTGCCACTTGATTTCCTGAAATCCAACCGCAAGGTGTCAACCATAGTCAGCTCTTTTGGAATCATCTCCTTGATATTCAGTTATGCGTGGCGGCCATATTCCATTACCGACGATCTATATCCTGTCAACGTATGCTATAATATCTACCTGGCATTTGACAGGACCGTCAAAACCGGCAACTATTCCGAGACATCAAAGGATTTCACCTATGCATCATCAGCCGTCCATCCATCTGACGAACGGGAAATCTATATTCTTGTCATCGGAGAAACCGCACGCGCCGAAAACTGGGAGATCCTCGGCTACGAACGTCCGACAAATCCGAAACTGTCAAAGAGAGCCGACCTCTTTGCCGCTCCGAATGCTTACAGCGAAAGCAACACCACTCACAAGAGCGTGCCGATGCTGCTGAGCCCTGTCGATGCAACAAACTTCAACTCAGAAATATATCATGTCAAAAGTATGGTCACTGCATTCAAGGAGGCCGGATTTGCAACAGCATTTTTATCAAACCAGCGCTACAACAACTCCTTTATTGACTTTTTCGCCAAGGAAAGTGACTTCTGCGTTTTCATCAAAGAGACTGGAGATCTTTCACTTGATCTGAACCAGAACAGCCGTCCTGATTCAGAGCTACTGCCGTATGTCGATCAGATTCTGGCTCGTCAGTCACCTAAACAACTGATTGTACTGCACACATACGGCTCTCATTTCAACTATCTCGACCGCTACTCAGAAGCGGATGAAATTTTCACGCCGTGTGACTACACCGAGGCGACAAAAAGCAACCGAGAAAAACTTATCAATGCCTACGACAATACCATCGTGGCTACCGACAGACTTCTGAACGACTGCATCACACGCCTTGATTCAATCGACAATGTTCTTGCCGGCCTGCTTTACACATCGGATCATGGAGAAGACATTTTCGACAACGGATCAGGACGCTTTCTCCACGCCTCCCCACGCCCTACAATCCATCAGGTCCACGTGCCGATGATCGCATGGCTCTCGTCGCACTTTATACAATGTTATCCTGATGCAACCGATGCTGTCAGGGCCAATATCTCACGACGGATTTCCACCTCTCGCTCATTCTGTCCATCCGCTCTCGATATGGCGGGGATAAAAGTAAGCGGCAATGCCATGAATGACACTGCCGCCTCTATATTCTCAAAGCATTATGAGCCGCGCGAACAACTTTATCTGACGGACCACAACACTTCTGTCACGCTGGAATCAATTCTCTGATCATCCGCATCTTGACGAACCGCAGGATGTGCAGATCAGACAACCTTCCTGATAGACCAGGGTCTCCTGTCCGCAGTTGGGACACTTCTGTCCTCCGGCGGGAGTTCCTGACGGAAGATACTTTTTCAGCGCACGTTCAACGCCCATTTTCCATGTGTTGATCGACTGCGAGTCAAGCTCAAGACCGTTGACAAGTTTGATGACCTGGTCAATCGGCATTCCGTAACGAAGCACACCGGAAATAAGTTTGGCATAGTTCCAGTATTCAGGGTTGAACTTATCCGAAAGACCTTCGATGGTTGTCTTGTATCCACGTTTGTTGATGAACTGGAAGTCATAACGCTTGTTTCCCTTATCGTCAGTCGCCTTTATGATCTTGCCTTTAGATACTGACTTGGGACAGAAGATTCCGTCCTCATCATCGGCAAGACCGGTGAAGATCTCATATGGCTGTCCGTTCTTAAGACCGACAAACGCAATCCATTTTTCTTTATTATTCTGGAATCTGACAACATCAGCCTCCAACTCTATCGGGCGCTTGCCGACAGGATGTGCCGAGATGGTATCTGAAAGATCCTGCTGTTTAGACTCCTTGGCATTCGCATCCGATGTTGTGTCGACACCCTTTTCACGGTCCTTTTTCTTGTTCTCGTCAGCCGAGATCAGGACTCCGGAACGGCAGCCGTCGCGATAGATCGTGCAGCCCTTACAGCCCGCCTTCCATGCTTCCATATAAAGGCGGTTGACAAGTTCTACATCGGTATCAGCCGGAAGATTGATGGTCACAGAGATTGAATGGTCTACCCACTTCTGTACAGCACCCTGCATCTTGACTTTCTCCAGCCAGTCGATGTCATTAGCGGTAGCCTTGTGGTAAGGCGAACGCTCCACAAGCGCGTCAAGCTCCTGCTGGCTGTAATCGTCGCGGATCTCGATCCCGTTGATCCGCATCCATTCGATAAATTTCGGATGATAGACAACGAACTCTTCGAAAGCATCGCCTGACTCATCGACAAAATCAACATGCACATCGGCATCATTAGCATTGACCTTGCGGCGGCGTTTGTAGACCGGCATGAATACAGGTTCGATACCTGACGACGTGCGGGTCATCAGAGATGTTGTGCCGGTCGGTGCGATTGTCAGACAGGCGATGTTGCGGCGACCGTGGGCTTCCATCTCGACAGCCAGCTCAGGACACGCCTCACGCAGACGACTGATATATGGATTGTTGCGCTCGCGGTTCGCATCATAGACTTCGAATGCTCCGCGCTCCTTGGCCATCTGTACGGATGAAGAGAATGCAGCCAGCGCCAAAGCACGGTGTACTTCAACCGACTTCTCAGTGGCTTCAGTTGTTCCATAGCGCAGACCGAGTGCGGCGATCATATCACCCTCGGCGGTGGTACCGAGCCCCGTGCGACGGCCCTTGAGAGTCTTTTTCTTGATTTTAGCCCAAAGGTTCAGCTCTGTCGCCTTGACTTCCTCGTTTTCAGGATCCGCCTTGATTTTCTCAATGATGGCGTCGATCTTTTCCATTTCAAGATCAATGATGTCATCCATCAGGCGCTGGGCTTTACCTACATGCTCGCGGAAAAGGCCGAAATCAAAATATGCCTCGGATGTAAACGGATTTTTAACGTAGGAATAGAGGTTTATTGCAATCAGACGGCAACTGTCATACGGACAGAGTGGAATCTCACCGCACGGATTTGTCGATACGGTCTGGAAACCGAGATCGGCATAGCAGTCCGGCACTGATTCACGGGTGATGGTATCCCAGAAAAGGACTCCCGGTTCGGCTGATTTCCATGCGTTATAGACAATCTTGTCCCAAAGCGCTTTCGCGTCTATCTCGGTCTTGACCAATGGATCATTTCCGTAGACAGGGAACTGGCAGGTGTATTTTTCGTTACGCTCGACGCAGGCCATGAAGTCATCGTCGATCTTGACCGAGACATTAGCGCCTGTGATCTTACCCTGTTCAAGTTTTGCATCGATGAAACGCTCTGAATCCGGATGCTTGATAGCGACAGTTAGCATCAGCGCGCCACGTCGGCCATCCTGAGCCACTTCACGTGTAGAATTCGAATAACGCTCCATGAAAGGCACAAGGCCTGTTGATGTCAGAGCCGAATTCTTGACCGGCATCCCTTTCGGGCGCAGGTCGCTGAGGTCATGCCCCACTCCACCGCGGCGCTTCATCAGCTGCACCTGCTCTTCATCGACCTTCATGATGCTGCCGTATGAATCGGGATGCCCGTCAAGCCCTACGACGAAACAGTTTGACAGAGATCCAGTCTGGAAATTATTACCGATTCCGGCCATCGGACTGCCTTGCGGAACCACATATTTAAATCCGTCAAGCAGCTCATAGATTTCATCAGCGCTCAGCGGATTCGGATACTTGTTTTCAATCCTGGCAAACTCATTGGCCAGACGATGGTGCATGTCGGCGGGCGTCAGCTCATAGATATTCCCGAAAGAATCCTTGAGCGCATACTTGCTCACCCAGACTTTTGCTGCGAGTTCGTCTCCGTCAAAATACTTGACAGAAGCCGCAAAAGCCTGTTCAAAAGTGTATTTATCTCTTTCCATCAGTGATATTTAAGAAGCGGTTTTTCTGTATGCAAAGGTGACTATTTATTTCCTATAAAGCAAATTTTCCCTGTGAAAGTTATTTACATCTTGGCAGAAAGTTGTAACTTGCAGCCTCATTTCCGCAATCACTATTTACCTTTTCTGAAAACTTATCACAATGAATACATCAGACTATTTCTCCACACGCCGTACTATCCGCAAATACGATCTGTCACGGCCTGTGAGCGAAGATCTTCTCCGTGAGATACTTACCAAAGCCACTCGCGCCGCCAACACAGGCAACATGCAGATTTACTCCGTCATCATCAACCGCGATCCTGAAAAAATCGCAGCTCTTGCTCCCGCCCACTTCAGCCAGCCTGCAATCAAAGGGGCAGCCGCAGTGCTGACTTTCTGCCTTGACCTCAACCGCTTCAACCGCTGGTGTGAGCTGAACGCAACCCGTGGCGGAATGAACAATCTCCAGGGTTTTACCTGGGGCGTGATTGACACGTCGCTCTTTGCACAGCAGTTCTGCACCATCGCAGAAATGGAGGGCCTCGGCACATGCTATCTCGGCACGACAACATACAATGCCGGACAGATCGCTGAAGTGCTTGGCTTGCCAGAAAATGTTGTTCCTGTCATCACCGTAACCGTAGGCTATCCCGCCGAAACCCCGGCTCTTCAGGACCGCCTGCCTCTTGATGCAGTTGTCCACTCCGAAAGCTATCACAACCCCACCGATGCAGAGATCCGCGAATTCTACGCCGCCGAGGAAGCCAATCCCGAATCGCAGAAATTCGTGGCCGAAAACAACAAAGAAAACCTTGCCCAGGTCTTCGCTGAAGTCCGCTATCCTCAAGCGGCCAACGAACAGTTCTCCAAAGTATACAAAGAGTTCCTCAAAAGCCAGAGCATAGAGATCTGAGTCCAAAGCTGACGTTCATACAGGCATAAAGGCATCAAAGGCGGCTGAATTTCGCGTTAAATTCAGCCGCCTTCTGTATGAGGGAAAACTCCATTTTATCCCTTGATCATTTCAAGGAACTGGTTTTCGTTAATTATATCCACTCCGAGGGAGCGGGCCTTTTCAAGTTTGGCAGGACCCATGTTGTCACCTGCGAGTACGAAGGATGTCTTTTTGGAGATCGAGCCGGAATTTTTGCCGCCGTTACGTTCGATCATCTCTTTGTATTCCTCACGTGAATGAAGCGTAAACACACCGCTGATGACTATCGTTTTTCCTGCAAGTATATCAGATTTCTCACTTTCATCCTCTTTCGGCATCGACATCTGCACTCCGTATTCTCTGAGCCGCCTAATGATCTCGCGGTTCGACTCTACGCTGAAATGCTCGATGACAGCATCGGCAATACGCGGACCAATATCATCAATGGCCGTAAGTTCATCGCGCCCCATAGCCATAAGAGTGTCAATATCTCCGGTCGCTTTGGCCAGTTTTTTCGCTACTGTCTCACCCACAAAAGGAATTGAAAGCGCATAGACCACACGATCGAATGTCACACTCTTTGACTTCTCAGCACCTTCGAGGATTCGCTGGGCCGAACGCGGTCCGATGCGCTCAAGTGCTTCCAGTGCCGGAGCCTCCAAGATATAAAAATCAGCTATGTTTCTCACCAATCCCGCGTCATAGAGCAAAGCAGCATTCTCTTCACCCACCCCGTCAATATCCATTGCATGGCGCCCTACATAGTGCTCCAGACGTCCGATAATCTGCGGACGGCAGCCATATTTGTTGGGACACTGCCATGATGCTTCTCCGGGGATACGGATCAGAGGAGTGCCGCAGTCAGGACAATGTGTCACAAATCTGACAGGTTCGGCTCCCTGGTCGCGGGCTGACTCATCGACACCGGTGATCTTCGGAATGATCTCACCGCCCTTTTCAACATAAAGCATGTCATGTTCATGAATTCCAAGAGCTTTCACAATATCCTCATTGTGAAGAGAAGCCCGTTTGACAATAGTACCTGACAATAAAACGGGTTCGAGATTTGCAACAGGTGTGATAATACCCATGCGGCCTACCTCAAACGACACAAAACGCAGACGTGCCAAAGCCCGTTCGGCAGAGAATTTATAGGCAATTGCCCATCGTGGTGATTTGGAGGTATAGCCGAGGTTCAGTTGCTGACGGAGATTGTTGACCTTGAACACCAGACCATCGGTTGCCACCGGAAGCTCCTTGCGCTCCTGATCAAGACGGGTGATAAAGCTGTCGACCTCTTCGATAGAATCCATCAGAGTCATCAGATTGCTGACTTTGAAACCCCACGAACGAGCGGCAAGCATATTATCATAGTGGTTGTCGGCGGGGAGCTCGTCAGAAATCAGATAATAGAAATAGGCATCAAGGCCTCGGCGTGAAACCTCGGCGGAGTTCTGCATCTTCAGTGTCCCGGCAGCGGCATTACGCGGATTGGCAAAAAGAGGCTCCTCATTGAAAGCCCTCTCTTCATTCAGCCGGTCAAAAGCCTTCCAGGGAAGCACGATCTCTCCACGGATCTCGAACGACTGCGGATAGCCTGTCCCCTGAAGCACCAACGGGATACTGCGTATGGTCTTGACATTTTCAGTTACGTCATCACCCTTCTCTCCGTCACCTCTGGTGACAGCACGGACCAGACGTCCGTTTTCATAGACAAGAGATATACTCGTCCCGTCGAATTTCATCTCGCCGACTATCGGCACGGATTTCAAGCCTGCCGAATTGCCAAGCGAATCGTTACATCTGCGGATCCAGTCTTCGACCTCATCCACACTGTATGTGTTGCCCAACGAAAGCATCGGTCGGACATGAGCCACCTGAGTGAACCCCTTGGTTATATCGGATCCCACACGATGAGACGGCGAAAACGGGTCGTCAAATTCAGGATGCTCAGTTTCAAGTCTTTCCAGCTCTTTCATCATCATGTCATAGTCATAGTCACTCGCTACGGGCGAATTCTCCACATAATAGGCATGATTGAGACGATTAAGCTCTTCTCTAAGTTCGGTGATACGTTGTTGTACGGACATAAACAGTGTGAGTGGCGGGGAGAGTCTAAATTTTAAATTAATGTTATCAATATCATCAAAGCGGGAGGATGTAAAAAACACCCTCCCCTTCTATGTTTAACCGCAATAGAAATAACGGTTGACAAGTTTCTGAAGTTCTACCGGATCGGAATTCACTTTGGCGGCAAGTGCCTTGTCGTCAAACGCTCTAAGCTGCTTGATAAGATCGTCGATCATTGCGGGGGCAAACACATTGCGGTTCTCATAGATCGCTCTCTGTTTTTCAAGACAATCAGCTGATTCTACACAGCATGTCGGAAGAGTTTCAAGCACGGCAAGTTTTGCGGCATTCTCCTTGGCGTGTATGTTGACATCGACATAGGTCCGCGATGCAATCTCCAGGGCTTCCTTCTCATCCATTTCGAAGCCAAGCCTGGCCGCCACACAAAGAGCGGCCATGAGCTGGTAGACATTAGCCGAGCAGTCAGGCGAGCGCATTTCAAAGGTCTGCTTGCCGTATGTTTCAATCTCGCATCTGTCAGCCGGATTGACTTGCACACACATATCCTTGCCTGAGGTCCAGCCAAGAGGCACACGGACGAGGACTGAACGGTTTCTGTCGCCCCAACAAATATTTGTAGGTGCTTCCTGATGCGGAACGAGGCGCAGATAACTTGTCGGATTTGCGTTACCGAAAGCAGTGATGGACGGAGCCAGCGTCATGAGTCCGGCGATGGCCCGGCGGGCATCGTTACTGAGTGTACGATCCGCACTCTGGGTCATGTTGTGACCGTCTTTCATCAGACGCATGTGAATATGGAAGCCGGAACCGGCCTTGCCGACTGTGATTTTGGGTGCAAACGTCACATTCAGACCTTCCTTAGCAGCCAACTCGCGGATTACCCACTTTGCAAGCAGCAACTGGTCTGCGGCACTGAGTGCCGGATTCGGAAGGAACTCGATTTCATTCTGCTCATAGATGAGAGAATTATGCTTAAAGTTGCCTACTTCGGAGTGACCGTATTTGATCTGACCGCCGGTAGATGCGATCAGCGACATTGCCTTGGTGCGGAATTCATTAAATTTGGCAAAGGGACCGGATTCATGGTAGCCCTTTTGATCAGTAGCCGGGAACATACCGGGATCCGCTCCTATAACATAAAATTCCAGCTCTCCCATACACTCGAATTCCATCCCTGAAACTTCGGTGAATTCTTTGCAGGCCCTTTCGAGAATTCTTCGCGGATCACTGTCAAGAGGTTGTCCGTCCTTGTCGAAATAGCTGCACAGCAGAGTCAATGTCGGAAGTTCGGCAAACGGATCGCGGAATGCAGACGAATAACGCGGGATGACATACAGGTCGCTGCGTCCGGCTTCAATAAACGGGAAGAGGCTTGAGCCGTCAACACGCTCGCCTGTGGAGAGGATTGTTTCCAGATATTCCTGAGAATTAATCACAAAATTAAGTGTCTTCAGGCGCCCGTCGGCAGCAGCATACATGAAATTGACCATTTCGATACCTTCCCGGCCGACATAGTCAATAATGTCGGCTCTCGTGAACTCCGATGCCGGCTTGCCCAATGTCCGCTCCACATGGTTGCGGCTCATTGATAGTTT
>NZ_JAIDEN010000042.1 GCF_029054785.1 Duncaniella sp. | reverse complement strand
CGCCTTGACTAACAAGGCCGTCCGCGTATTGCCACGAGACACAAGTTCCACTTCTCGGACCGCTTTGTGAAAGACTACTTGCCCTATACGATCGAGCTCGGACGCTCGTTTGTCAGGCTCGAATATCAGTCGTCGAAAGCCGGCGCCAAGGCGATTTTCGCGCTTGACAATCTCTGGGACGGACTCGGTGCCTTGACAGTGGTCTATCCGGAAATCAAATATCTTTTCGGAAAGATGACAATGTATCCCAACTATCACCGAGAGTGCCGAGACCTGATCCTCTATTTCCTTCACAAGCATTTCCCGGACACTGAGGAACTTGTGAGGCCACTGGTGCCATTCAGTCCGGCGATAGACACAGCCGCGATGGAGCGCTTGTTCACAGGCCAGACATTCAAGGAAGACTACCGCATACTCAATCATTCAATCCGGGAACTCGGATTCAACATCCCTCCGCTGGTCAATTCCTATATGAGCCTTTCACCGACAATGAAAATGTTCGGTACTGCGATAAATGATGAATTCGGAGATGTCGAGGAGAGTGGTATATTCTTTGCCATTTCAGATATTTTTGAAGAAAAGAAACAGCGTCATATCGGGACATATCAGCCTCTTGCTGAAATTGAAGAACAATAATTGACGCCGGTGATGGAAATGCTGATTGACGGATCCATTTCGTGATGGATTGAACATGTGCGTAATTTAAAGCGTTTTAAATTGAATATATATTTAACTCCAAATATCAATTTCTAATTAAAGATTTCAATGGATAGGATTTTAGTAACAGGTGGAACCGGCTATATCGGTTCGCACACTGTTGTCGAACTTCAGCAGGCCGGGTATCCGGTCGTTATTATCGACGATCTCTCCAACTCTAACCGTGAAGTGATTGACGGCATTGAGCGTATCACCGGCATCCGTCCGGATTTTGTCGAAGGAGACTGCACCGACATGCAGACTCTGAGCAAACTTTTTGCCGATTATCCCGACATCAAGGGTATCATCAATTTCGCCGCATCTAAAGCTGTCGGCGAGAGCATGCATAAGCCGATACTGTATTATCGCAACAATCTTAACACACTTTTGAATCTGTTGGACCTGATGGGTCCCAACGGGGTCAAGGGTATTGTCTTCTCCTCGTCATGCACTGTCTATGGCGAGCCTGACGAGAACCCTGTCACAGAGAAGGCTCCTATTAAAAAAGCGACGTCGCCCTACGGCAATACCAAACAGATCTCAGAAGAAATCATTACTGATGTCATAAATGCCGGCGCACCGTTCAAGAGTGTCATACTACGCTATTTCAATCCAGTCGGTGCTCATCCTTCAGCCGAGATCGGTGAGCTTCCCAACGGTGTGCCGCAGAATCTGATTCCTTATCTGACGCAGACAGCAATCGGCATCCGCCAGGAGCTGAGCGTGTTTGGAGATGACTATGATACACCTGACGGATCTTGTATCCGTGACTATATCAATGTTGTCGATCTGGCCAAAGCTCATGTCATCGCAGTCAAGCGTATGCTGGAGGACAAGAGCGACGACAAGATCGAGATTTTCAACCTCGGTACCGGTAATGGTGTTTCAGTCCTTGAGCTCATCCGCGTTTTTGAGGATGCGACAGGCGTGAAAGTACCTCATAAGATTGTCGGACGCCGTGCCGGAGACATTGAAAAAGTCTGGGCTGATCCTGCCTATGCGAATGAAGTGCTTGGCTGGAAAGCGACATCGACCCTTGCTGACACAATGCGCTCGGCTTGGGCATGGCAACAGAAGTTGAGAGAACGCGGCGTGATGTGATCCGCGTTTTCAGAAGAATAAATGGTTTTAGAGATTGTTTAAAAACAAGAGTTAAAATCTGAGTGGTGTATCTTTTAGATAAATTGTTGCAAATGAGAAAGGAGCCATATCCACCTCAAAACTTTCGCTCAGATTTTGACTATTGATATTGAACAACCTCTTAATACCAAATGCTAAGCTAAGTTATTGACTTACTAACCCTGGCGGCATGTATCATGAGAAATGATGCATGCCGTTTTTTTGTCGCCCATATTGTCAGGGAAATATTTTCGGCCTTCGCAGATGGGGGTATTTGTTTTTCATGAACATAAAAAAGTCATCCGCGGAAATTCCACGGATGACTTTTTGCTATTCGGGATGCTATCTTAGTCCACCTTGTAGATGGCTACTTCTGCGGGTTTGA
>NZ_JAIDEN010000041.1 GCF_029054785.1 Duncaniella sp. | reverse complement strand
ATCAACCCGAATCAACCAACGCGCCCCGAATCAACCCGCGCGCGTCCGGAGGACGCAGATTTACTCGTAGCCCGTGACACCGCAGCGCACAGCGCGCAGGTGTCACGGGGAAAAACAATCCCCCAAAAAAGTGTCCGGAGGACACTGATTTACCATCGTCCCATCATCTCGCCGACGGAATCTACAAAAATGGTACAAAGGTCCTGCCTATTGGTAACATACAAAAGACGCGATTGCCCTAACTTTGCACAAAAATCATCAGCCACAGCATGAAAATTCCGTTCTCTCTAATCATGTCAGCCACCATACTGACAACCAACTTCACCACCACTATGGCACAAAGCAACAATTCAGACAACAGCCTGGGCGTAAAAATAGTCCAGACCGCCGGACGCGACCAGTTAGGCGACTTCGCCCCGGAATTTGCCCGCGTCAACGACGACATTCTTTTCGGTGAAGTCTGGAGCCGCAACAATCTGCTCAGCCTCCGCGACCGAAGCCTCATAACCGTCACCGCCCTCATCAGCCAGGGCCTGACCGACAGCTCCCTGACCTATCATCTTCAGACAGCCAAAGCCAATGGCATCAGCCGCACGGAGATCGCCGAAGCCATCACCCACATCGCCTTTTATGCCGGATGGCCCAAAGCCTGGGCTGCTTTCCGGCTGGCCAAAGAAGTGTGGGCCGACGAGATCAGCGGCGACGACGCGAAAGCCGAATTCGAGCGCGGAATGATTTTCCCGATCGGATCTCCCAACCCTTTCGGGCAATACTTCTCAGGCCGAAGCTACCTCGCACAGATCTCCGACTCGCAGATACCGTTTTTCAACGTGACCTTCGAACCGGGCTGCCGTAACAACTGGCACATCCACAAGGCCACTAAAGGCGGAGGCCAGATGCTCGTCGGGGTCGCAGGCCGCGGATGGTATCAGGAAGAGGGCAAAGAAGCCGTCGAGATTCTCCCCGGCACCGTGGTCCACATTCCAGCCAACGTAAAGCACTGGCATGGTGCGGCCTCAGACTCCTGGTTCGCCCATCTGGCCTTCGAAATTCCGGGCGAGGAAAGTTCCAACGTGTGGCTCGAACCCGTTTCCGACGACGATTACAGCCGTCTGCACTGAACCGGATGCAGACAATGACAGCGCGACCGGACCTCTCTGACTGAGATCCGGTCGCGCTGTCGGTTTCTACAAACGCCTTTCACGCCTGAAGCCTTGCGGCGAGGTCGGCGCTATACTGACGCCCCACGGGAACCACAACCCCGTTGGTCATCGTGACGCTCTGACGGCTGAAACTGCGGATCTTGTCGACGGCGATGATAAACGACCTGTGGATCCTTACAAACCGTTTCGGCGGAAGCATCCCGCCTATTGTCTTAAGGATCACACGCGAAAGGGTGCAGGTTCCGTCAACGCGGAAAATCTTCGAATAACTCTCCATCGCCTCGATATAGACGATGTCAGAAAGCGGAATGGAGACATTGTTATACTCCTGCTTGACCACAATACACTTGTCGGCCTGCACATGCTCGTTGTATTCAAGGTTTCTGATGGCCTTCTCGACTGCAAGCCTGAAACGGTCATAGGCAAAGGGCTTGTGGAGATAGTCGACGGCATTGAGGTTGAATCCGTCGAAAGCATAGTCAAGATAGGCCGTGGTGAATATGAAACAGGCTTCCGAAGGGACATGCGAGGCGATTGTCAGGCCGTTGACACCCTCCATCTCAACATCAAGAAAAGCCAGGTCGAAATCTCCCTTCTTTATGACCTCCAGCCCCTCTTCGGGGTTGGAGTAGACTGAAAGTTCGATACCGCCGAAGCGTTCACAGAACTTCGAGATAATGTCCAATGCGAGAGGTTCGTCGTCAATGGCTACACATCTGAGCTTACGGTTAATCATGAGAGGCTTAGAAGTTATTTAATGACAATAGTTAGTTACCTGAGCCTTGGCATCTCATTTGCAATAATTTATCTGAAAGATACGCCACTCAGTTCTTAACTCTTATTTTCAGGTCCACAATAAATTTGCCGTCCTGCTCCTCGGCCTTCAGTTCCGAATCGTTGCCGAAAAGGCTCGCAAGACGCGCCCGGCAGTTCTCCAGCCCGACAGGGGCCTCGGTGCGGAACTCGTCGACCCGCTTGACAATGTCGTTTTCGGTCCTGAATTCCAGCAGCCCCTCCTTGAGAGTCAGACGGATGTCGATCAGGCAGTCTCGGTGGGTAGAGACCCCGTATTTGAAGACATTCTCCAGAAATGTCATCATGACCATCGGCGGGATGCGGGCCTCCTCGTCATCGACATCGCAGAAAAAGGAGACTTTCGTGTGGCCGTTAAGCCTCAGCGACTGGAGGTCGATATAGTTGCGGATATAGCGGATCTCGTCGCGCAGCGCCACGGTATCGCGGTCGACTCCGGTATAGGTATATTTCACCAGTTCGATGAACTTCACAAAAGCAGCCTCGGCCCGCTCGGAGGTGCCGATGAGCATGCTGTAAAGCGAATTGAGCGTATTGAAGAGGAAGTGCGGATTGATCTGAGCCTTGTAGACCGCAAGTTCGGCGGTGTTTTTCTGCAACTCGAACTCCTTTTTCAACATCAGCTGCTGATACAGCTCCTGGATGAACGACATGGAGAGCGCATAGCCCATGACGAGCGAGAACATCATCCAAGTCCCGATGGCCTGGCTGTAAGTCCTGATCTGGTTATAGAGAGCCGTGAGCGACTCGGCGTTGAAAGTAACCTCCGGCAGCTTGTATTGCGTCAGGATATAGTTGCCGATGATCAGCACCACAAGAATAACGGCTATCACCCAGTATTTCCTCTCTACAAAGAGTTTCGGCACGTGGAGCAGACGGATGGCAAAATAGTCGCCGTAGAGACAGGCGATCAGCAGCCATGTGAACTCCGGCCAGTCCGAAAGCCAGTAGTAGGCAGGACTCAGCACGATCAGCAAGGGCATATAGACCAGACAGAAAGTCCAGTCTATGATTCGGTCTATTTTTTTCTGAAAGAATTTCATTTCACAAAGTTAATCTTATTTCGTAACTCTTGAAAATTAGAGGTCGTTTAAAAACAAGAGTTAAAATCCGAGTGGTGTATCTTTTAGATAAATTGTTTCAAATGAGAAAGGAGCATAGCGAGCTATGCTCCTTCAATTCAGAACCATATCCACCTCAAAACTTTCGCTCAGATTTTAACTCTTGTTTTTAAACAACCTCTTAATTTATGCCTGATGCGAGGTTTATTTCGAGGAAAAATCCGTCAGCCACTATTTTGCAACTGTCCGGAAATTCTCCTTCCCCGGCTTCAGGACCTCGTAGAGCTGATTTGTATATGTAGCCAAAACTATGTATTTTTGTAAAAGTAACACTTCCGACAGACTTTCAGCATGGCGGAAGCGTTATAAATTCATGATGAAAATGACCGCTTTCATATCAGCAATTCTTCTGACCGTAGCCGCCATCGGCTGCGGCAGCTACAACAGCCGGGCGACATCAGCCGACTCAACGACAGAAACCTCAGACCCTCAACCGACCATAAGCGACAACCGCCACAGGAGCGCGCCTGCCGTATTGCCGGGCATCGAAGTCCTGCGGCGCAACGGTTTCGAGGAGCTTGATGGCCTGCGCGTCGGTCTGATCACCAATCCGACCGGTGTTGACAATTCACTGAAATCGACGATCGACATCCTCGCCGAAGCTCCCAACGTCAGACTGACAGCCCTCTTCGCCCCCGAACACGGAGTCAGGGGCGACCATGTCGCGGGTGCTTCCGTGGCCAATGACACCGACCCCAAGACCGGTGTCCCCATCTATTCGCTCCACGGCAAGACGCGCAAGCCGACCGCCGAAATGCTCCAGAACGTCGATGTGCTCGTCTATGACATCCAGGACATCGGCACCCGCAGCTACACCTTCATCTCCACAATGGGACTGGCGATGGAAGCCGCCGCGCAGAACGGCAAGAAATTCATGGTGCTCGACCGCCCGAATCCCCTCGGAGGCAACAAGGTCGAGGGCAACATTGCCGAACAGGGCTGCTTCTCATTCGTGAGCCAGTATCCGATCCCCTATGTCTACGGACTGACCCCCGGCGAGCTCGCCCGCTATCTCAACGGCGAGGGCCTGCTCAAAAGCGGCATGAAAGCCGATCTGACAGTGATACCGATGAAAGGATGGCACCGATCGATGACATTCGCCGAGACAGGAATGCCCTGGGTGCTCCCCTCGCCGCATATTCCCGACCCCTCCACCGCCCTGCTCTATCCCGCCACAGGAATCATGGGCGAACTTGACTATGTCTCGATCGGTGTCGGCTACACTCTGCCGTTCAAACTGACAGGGGCTACCTGGATCAACGCCCAGGCTCTTGCCGACAGGCTGACAGCGCTGAAAATCCCCGGAGTGGAGTTCCGCCCCATCCATTACAAACCGTTCTATGCGATCTTCAAGGGAGAGAATCTCCACGGTGTGGAAGTCTACGTCCGCGATGCCGAAGCTGCGCCGCTGTCACTGATCCAGTTCTACATCATGCAGGAGCTCGCTGCCATGTATCCCACGCAAAAAGCCTTCTCAAAGGCAACTCAGGCACGTCTCAACATGTTTGACAAGGTCTGCGGATCTCCGAAGATCCGTCAGCTGTTCGAGAAGGCCTACAAGGTCTCGGACATCGAAGAGTACTGGAACAAGGACATCGAAGGCTTCAAAGCCCGCGCCGAGATCTATCAGCTTTACAAATAAAGGCCACATAGACCTCATCACCGCCATCAACAGAACCAATCAAGCCTCCAAACGCAATGACAGTCATCGCAGACGCCGGAAGCACCAAAATCGAATGGGCGCTCATCGGCAAAGATTCCCGTTGCCACATTCGCCTCTGTACCCGCGGATTCAATGCGGCCCAGTGTGACACAGACCGCCTGAGCGCCATCATCCGCCAGGACGCACCTGAATTTATCGACAGGGCTGCCGGATGCCGCAGCATCCATTTCTATGGAGCGGGCTGCATCGGCGCTCTCTGCGATGAAGTGTCAGCAGCCCTGCGCCGGACATTCTCGGCAGAGACAGCCCATGCCGAAAGTGACATGCTCGCCGCCGCCCGCGCCCTGTGTGGCACCGGACCGGGCATCGCCTGCATCCTCGGCACCGGATCAAACTCCTGTCTCTATGACGGGGAACGCATCACGGCCAACACTCCGCCGATGGGCTTCATCCTCGGCGACGAAGGGAGCGGTGCCTCACTCGGAAAATCATTGTTGGTAAAAATCTTCAAACGGCAATTGCCTGACGCAGTCATCGGCATGTTCGCCGACTGTTATCCCGAAGCAACCAAAGCGGAAGTCATCGCTAAAGTCTACCGCGGAGAGCGGCCCGGAGCCTATCTCGCCTCCTTCGCACCATTTCTGAAAGACAACATCGGGGTGCCCGAAATCGCAGCTCTGGTCCACGAAGAATTCATCCGTTTTTTCAACATGAATATCCTGGCCTACGAAGGCGCACACGAGCTGCCGATCCATTTCGTCGGCTCCATAGCCCATCACTTCGCCCCCGTCCTCCGCAGCGCAGCCTCAGCCTGCGGCCTCACAGTAGGCACCATCCTCCAGGCCCCGATGGACGCCCTCATCCGCTTCCACTCGGAGCACCACTGCTCAGACAATTAGCAATCAGTCTTTAAGACACCCGACCGGAACCACCAAAACTCCGTCTTCTCTCCGGTATGCGAAATCACCGCTTGCCGTAAGCACCATCAAAAACGACGGTTTCTTCATTTTTGAGGTATCTATCTTGCCTGCAAGAGTCAATAAGGTGGAAGCTCCCTGATTTATGAGATTATCACCGCCGAGCTTGATTTCCACAAGCCCGTAGCGGCCATCCCTGAGATGAACGACAGCATCACATTCAAGCCCGTTCTTGTCCCTGTAATGATAGACATTCCCGTTCAAGGCCTCGGCATATACTCTCAGATCACGCATACACAGCGTTTCAAAAATCAATCCAAACGTATTGAGATCGGCAATCAAATCTTTCGGACCTATGCCGAGAGATGCTGTGGCTATCGAAGGATCGGTAAAGTATCGGGTATCAGAAGATCTTATAGCTGTTTTAGATCTCAGATTGGGATTCCAAGCCTCTACATCTTCTATCACGAAAATGCGCTTGAGTGCTTTTATGTATGCGGCAATAGTATCCACATCGAGGGTTTCACCCTCATTTTCAATCAGATCGTCTCTTATGGCCGAATTGCTCACCTGTGCTCCCTGATGACGGGAATAGGACCGCAGCAGACGATGCACACGCACCGGATCCCGATCAACTCCATCTGCCTGCTGAATATCTCGCTTTTCCACAGCCGACACATAATCGAATGCCTGGTCAAGAGCTATTTCATCATCCATGTCAACAGACAGAGGCCATCCGCCACGGCATGTGACGAAAGCGACTTTTTCCAGATCCAAAGCAGATACTCCGGCTATTTCAAGATTTCCCTCAAAGAGACTTCCAAGCGAGACATCTCCGGTCGATTCGCCTGATTCCCAAAGAGACATTGGTCTCATTTTCAACCATGCAAACCGTCCGGTACCACTGTGGATAACTTCACTCATATCCGGAGGCACACTCGAACCAGTAAGGACAAAAAGACCCAAATCCGGGCTATGATCAGCCTCAAATCGGACAGCATCCCATAATTTTGGGGCAACTTGCCACTCGTCAATCAACCGTGGTTTCTCTCCACGCAACAACAGAGCCGGATTTATACGGGCCAATTGTTCGTTCTGCTCACGCTTACCCGGTTCTGACATATAAAGGACACTATTGCATATCTGCTCGGCGGTAGTTGTCTTGCCGCACCATTTCGCGCCTTCAACAAGAACCGCACCTTTGCCTTTGAGCTTTCGCTCAAGCAACCGATCGGCTATCCGATGTCTATATTTCTCTTTCTGAGTCATCTGCCTATAAGTTTACAGAGGCAAAGATAACAATTATTTTTGACAATTCGGTCATTTGGCCGAAATCTGTTCGGTTGTTTGGCCGAAATCCATTCGGTTATTTGGCCGGGTTTCATTCGGTTGTTTGGCCGGATTTCGTTCGGTCGTTTGGCCGAAATCTGTTCGGTTGTTTGGCCGAATGAGTGGATGTGGGCAGGAAAGTTGGCTGTCAGCGGGTGTATTTTTTGATGACAATATGGTTGTTCTGAGTGATGACCACATCGACACGCACGTCGTGCGGATCGGCATCAATCTCATCGACAAGCTGGAAATCATAAGCCACTCCGACCTTTCTGGCACGGCTACCGGAGAGCAGGCGGTCATAATAGCCCTTGCCTCGGCCCACACGGTTGCCGTTGCGGTCATAGGCCACGGCGGGAACCACAATCATCTCCATATCGTCGACCGACGAGGTGTCGGTCCCTGTCGGCTCCTCAATATGAAACGAACCGAGACTCAGACGGGATTCGTCGTAAGGCAGGATCTCAAGATTGACACCGTTGACCCGCGGCAGATAGAAATGCTTGCGTCCGCACCACTTGCGGATAAACGAGCGCGTAGAAAGCTCGTCAGGCAGAGAGTGGTACATCAGAATCCTGTCGGCGAGCATGAACTCGGCAGTCTGTTCAAGCATTGCGAACACCTGCTCTGCGGCAGAAATTTTCTCTTCCTCGCTGAGAAGAGTCTTGCGGGCTTTGATATTGCGCCTGATGTCATCTTTTTTCATGATCCCGATTGTAAGAGGATGTTTAAATTACATTGACTGACCGAAAGCCCGGAGTCTCTATTTCAGGTCCTTGACCGGAAAGGCGGCTTTGCCGGACGAAAGAGCTTCGACGCCGGTCATCACAGTCGGGTCAAGCTCGTTGAACACCTTGAAATAGCCTTCTACGCCGAGCACATTGCGGGCTATCATGGCTTTCAGTTGGTTAACAATCAGATCGCGGGAAATGTTTATGTAATACCAGCGCGGCGCCACTCCGGCTTTCTGCGAATAGCTGACGAAGTCCTGAAGCAGCGTGTCATCATCGGGGAGCATGCGCAGCAGCTCCTTGACATCCTTCGTCTTTTCAAGACGGTCGCGGTTGCGGTCGGTATAATCGAAAGTATATTTCTGGATCAGGCCGGCGTTGACCACATTGAGATAGTAGGATGTGATCCCGACCGTGTCATTCGGGACAAAGATGTCAGGCATGATACCTCCTCCGCCATAGACCGTGCGGCCATGCATGGTCTCGAAGGCCAGTGACTTGTCCAGCTTGATGGAATCGGCATTGTAGAACTCGCCGTGTTCATAGCGGGTGATGATATCGCGGTCATAGTCCGTGCCCGGCGCATAGGTCTTCTGAATGCAGCGTCCGGAGGGGGTGTAGTAGCGGGCAATCGTCAGACGGATGGCGCTGCTGTCGGGCAGTTCCATCTGATTCTGCACCAGTCCCTTGCCGAAAGAGCGGCGACCGATCACCAGACCGCGGTCATTGTCCTGGATGGCACCGGCGAAAATCTCGCTCGCACTGGCCGAAACCTCATCGAGCAGAACCACCAGCTCAGTGTTGTGCAGCGATCCTGAACCGTCGCTGAAAGTCGGACGCGCGTCAGGAGCCGTCTTGCCCCTCATGCTCACGATCGGGCAACCCGCCGGAAGGAATTCATTGGCCATGAGGACCGCTGGTTCCATGAAACCGCCGCCGTTGCCGCGCAGATCGACAACAAACTTCTCAGCCCCATCAGCCATCAGGTTGATCACCGATGTCAGGAACTCGCTGTAAGTGTTGGAACCGAACTTGTTGATTTTGACATAACCGATTTTCGGTGCGATCATATATGCAGCGTCGACCGACGTAACCGGAATGTCACCGCGGGTCACCTCGAAAGTCAGGATCTTGTTTGAAGTATGACGCTTGATGCCGAGTTTGACCACACTTCCTTTCGGACCGCGCAGCGAAGCACGGACCTGCACGTCGCTCCACTTCTGCCCGGCCACAACGGTATCGTTGATGCTGACAATCTTGTCGCCGGCCAGAAGCCCGGCCTTTTCCGAAGGACCTCCGGAAATCACCTCAAGCACATTGATGCTGTCGTTGAGCAGGTTGAACGAAATGCCCACACCGGAAAACGATCCGCTCAGCTCTTCATTGACATTCTGAAGATCCGAGGCGGGAATATAGACCGAATGAGGGTCAAGATGCGACATGATACCGGCAAAGGAGGCTTCGAGAAGACTGTCAGTGTCTATATCGTCGACATATGAGCGGTCGATCATATCCATGATGGTATCAAGTTTGCTCCTTGAATTCCATCCTGCGGAATTATTGAAAAAAGACTTACCGATCCACATTCCGGCCACGAGAGCCACTGCAATAGCAAGAGGCATCCAGACGGATGTTTTCTTTAGACGGTTGTTCATAGAATAGCTTTTTGATGTTTTTTGTCAAAGCAGATAGATACGGGAGAAGGCAGAAATTCAGAGAGTGTCCGGGCACCCTCTCTCATCGACGTCAGGAATTCTCAGGGCCGCAGGCATCCGCAAGATGACAGCACTCCACACCGGCACGGCGCAGAAGATCAATCCCGTCGGTGATCCGGTAAAGCTCATTGAACACCACACGCTTGATCCCGGCCTGGATGATCAGTTTCGCACAGTCGAGACAGGGAGAAGCCGTGACATAGAGCGTCGAACCCTCGGCAGAGTTGTTCGAACGGGCCACTTTGGTAATAGCATTGGCTTCGGCATGGAGGACATAGGTCTTTGTCTGGCCGTCTTCGTCCTCGCAGACGTTTTCGAAGCCCGCCGGCGTACCGTTGAAACCGTCGGAGATAATCGTGCGGCCCTTCACCATCAGGGCACCGACCTTCCGGCGCTCGCAATAGGAATTCTCGGCCCAGATTCGGGCCATGCGCAGATAGCGCCTGTCGAGCAGATCTTGCTTGCCGTTATGTTCCATAATCGGTCGATTTATTCAGATGCAAAGATAGCGAGAATTATTCTATTTAATCACATTTCATCCCAAAATATAACACATTCGTCAAAAAAATGTGCAAAACATACACCCCCAACCC
>NZ_JAIDEN010000040.1 GCF_029054785.1 Duncaniella sp. | reverse complement strand
TAAGGTAACTTTAAAAATTCTCAGACATGAAATTATTGACAGAAAAAAACAACAATACCGTCGCCTGCGAAAGTTTTGGGCGCCTATGGCTCTTCATCTCAGCCACATAGCTCGCTATGCTCCTTCGATTCAGATCCATATCCACCTCAAAACTTTCGCTCAGATTTTAACTATTGTTTTTAAACAACCTCTTAGAGAGGATCTGGACTTTCACTTAGCTGAAAGTCCAGATCCTCTCTGTCAAACAGTTGCTAAAAGACAGTTATGACACTGCCTTTTCTGTGTTGTTTCAGAAATCTGTCGGGGCGTCCGGATCTGTGTACCAGCGTGAATACATCAGATAGTTGCGGGCTATTTTCGTATTCAGCTCGCGTGAGGTCTCCGGATCGACCATTTTAATGAATTTCGCGGGCGCTCCACCCCAAAGTTCATTCGGGCCGATTTTGGTGCGCGAGAGCACGACCGATCCGGCGGCTACGAGAGCGTTTTCGCCCACTTCAGCGTCATCCATGACAACCGCGCCCATTCCAATCAGGGCATAATCATGGATTTTCGCACCGTGAATCGTGACATTATGACCGATGGAGACATCGTTGCCAATCTCAATTGTCGATTTCTTATATAATGTGTGGAGAACCGAGCCATCCTGGATGTTGACCCGATTGCCGATACGGATCGAATTGACATCTCCGCGGATGACAGTGTTGAACCAGACGCTACACTCGCTGCCCATCACCACATCACCGATGACCGTGGCATTTTCCGCCAGGAAGGTATCGGCGCCGATTTCGGGCGTAAATCCCCTTACGGGTATGATCAAAGCCATGTTTTTTTACAGTTATTTTCAGTTCGTTAATTATTCAGAGGTGCAGTCGCAGCTGCAAGCCATTCACGCTCGTCAGCCTCCATCAGCGGGGCGAGACGGTCATAGACGGTCTTATGATAGTCATCGACCCATTTGATTTCTTCTGCTGACATGATCGAGGTGTCGAACAGCGCACGGTCAAACGGACAGAGGGTTATTGTCTCGAAAGCGTAGAATTTTCCGAACTCTGTTTCCTCATAAGGAATAGTGAGCACGAGGTTCTCGCAGCGGATACCGTAGCGGTCAGCAAGATATACACCAGGCTCGTTGGAAGTGAGCATACCGGGAGTAAGGTGGGCCAGAGTATCGTTCAGGCGGATGCTCTGCGGACCTTCATGGACATTGAGGAAATGGCCTACTCCATGACCGGTGCCGTGGAGATAGCTTTTACCCTCTTTCCAAAGCGGCATGCGGGCAAGAGCGTCGAGCTGGGCGCCGCGGGTTCCTTCGGGATAGATGGCGGTAGCGACAGCGATGTGGCCTTTCATCACCAGAGTGAAATCGTGGCGCATGTCAGCCGACGGTTCGCCGACGGCGATCGTGCGGGTGATGTCCGTGGTCCCATCAAAATAATTAGCGCCGGAGTCGATCAGCAGCAGATTGCCTTTGGTGATGGTTGTGTTGCTGGTTTCATCGGCTGTATAATGAACAATCGCACCGTTAGCCCCGAAACCGCAGATGCTCTCGAAGCTCAGATCAAAATAGAGATCTCCTTTGGAGCGATGTTTGAGCAGAATGTCGGCCACATCCATTTCTGTCAGATGTCCGTCGGCAGCCATGATGCGCTCGATTTCCATCAGAGAACGCACCATCGCCACGCCGTCGCGAAGATGAGCCTGACGGATACCGGCGATCTGTACTTCATTTTTGACTGCCTTAGGAAGCGCTACGGGGGAATCGCCTTTGACATAACGGCCATCAAGGACATGGGCGATCGCGCCGGAAGCTCTCGACCCGCTGAGAAGGACTTTGACATCCGACGGCAATGCAGCCAGTGCGGAAAGCACCGAAGTATATGGAGCCACGCCCACACCGGCTTCAGCCAGATATTCCCGGACTTCAGGTGTCATCTTGGCATTATCAACAAACAGGGTGCTTCCCTCAGGAGCTACATAGAGAAACGAAGTCGCAACCGGGTTGCATGGCACATCGTTCGAACGGATGTTGAGCAGCCAGGCGATTTCATCAAGCGCTGAAGTAAAATAAGCCTGAGCGCCCTGAGCCTTGGCAGATTCGAGGATCCGGCCAATCTTGCTTGAGGCCGACTCTCCGGCATATTTTTCATCGTGGATAAAAATCTTGTCCGACGGAAGCGCCGGGCGATCAGACCACACTCGGTCAATCGGATCAAAATCAACATCAAGACCGATACCGGCGGCATTGAGACGGCTGCGCAGAGCGGCAGTCTCGTCAATAGACATCAGCATTCCATTGACTCCGACCTTGTCACCCTCCGACAGATTCTCGCAGAGATACTCAACGATTGACGGAGTGTCAGGCAGACCGTCTTTCATAAGAACGATACCGGTGCCCTCGATCTGCTGCGCACCCTGAAGGAAATAGCGGCTGTCGACCCACAGAAGAGCCTCTTTGTCAGTCACAACCATCGTTCCGGCCGATCCGGTGAACCCACTGAGATAGCGGACGATATGCCAGTGATCCGAGATATACTCACTCAGATGCGCGTCAGTGCGGGGCAACACCACAGCCTTGACGCCGGCTTCATTCATTTCCTTGCGGAGCGCGACTATGCGCTCGATGATACGATTTTGCATAAGTATTTTATTTGATTTAAGTAACTTTCTATTCAAGATCGACTCTCAGGCCCTCATTGGCCAGAGTCACATCCGGGAAAACTTCTCCGGCCTCCCGAAGGAGCAATTCCTCGGAATTATAGCGTTTTGAAAAATGACCGATGATCAGCCGGCGCGCACCGGCGGCAAGAGCGATTTCCGCAGCCTGGCGGGCTGTCGAGTGGCCGCGCTCACGGGCCTGCTCTGCCATCGAATTGTCATAAGTGGCCTCGTGATAGACCGTATCGACCCCACGGATGTCATCAGCCACGCGCTGATCCATCATCGTGTCACTGCAATAGGCATAGCTGACAGAGGGATCGGCAGGAGTGGTAAGCAGTGCGTTAGCCACGACTGATCCGTCGTCCCTGACAAAATCCGCTCCTTCTTTTACAGCCTGCAACATCGCAATCGGGACATTGTGGAATTTCACCATATCACCGCGCAGATGTCTCAGTTTCGGTTTCTCACGGAATATGAACCCCGTACAGGGTGTGCGGTGGTAGAGAGGAAAAGTCTCCACCGTCAGGCCTCCGTCCTCATAAACCACGCGGCGTTCACCCTCCTCGATGACATCGTAGACAATCTCAAACGGCGAATTGCGGTTGAAAAAATCCATCCACTCCTTCAGCAGACGCGCGCCGTCACGGAAAATGTGAACCGTCACCGATCCGCTGACTTCATGGAGCGCCATAGTCGAAAGCAGTCCCGGCAATCCGAAAAGATGATCGCCGTGAAGATGGGATATAAAGATATGGTTGAGACGCGAAAACTTCAGCCCCATGCGGCGGAACTGCGACTGCGCACCCTCGCCGCAATCAATCATAAAAAGCTTATCGCGGAAATTCACGACCTGACACGACGGCTGATGCCGCGCCGTGGGCGTCGCAGAACCGCATCCGAGAATATTGATCTGAAATTTTGCCATTACAACAGCAAATGTAACATAAAATCCCCGAACACAATCAAGAAACCGGTCAAAAATTTCATCAAATTCCGCAAACGCCCGCCAATTTTCCCGACATTCAAAAATCAGCTCCAAATCAATTTCCGCGACATTCTGCAAGTTTCAGATATCCTCAAACCGCCATCTTCCAACCGTTTTCACCGATTTTCCCAGCTTTTTAAGCTCCAACGGTAATTCCGGCAGCCATTTATTGGGGATATATCAACGATTTATTGTAAATTTGCACGTTAAAAAACGCCTAAACTTCAGATCATACAGTCATCTAATAACTCATGAGTTCATCAAAACAAGCATCGTTACTCTCACGCGATGGCGTAAGCCTTCTGTTACCCTTTATCGTCATCACTTCATGTTTCGCCCTCTGGGGCTTTGCAAATGACATCACCGGACCGCTGGTCAAAGCATTCTCCAAAATCTTCCGCATGAGCGTCACTGAAGGAGCCTTGGTCCAGGTCGCCTTCTATCTCGGCTACTTCTGCATGGCCTTCCCGGCCGCGCTTTTCATCCAGCGCTACTCCTACAAAGCCGGAGTCCTGCTCGGCCTCTCGCTCTATGCCGCCGGAGCCATCCTGTTCATCCCCGCACAGATGGCAGGCTTCTACTACCCTTTCCTGCTCGCTTATTTCATCATGACCTGCGGCCTGTCCTTCCTTGAGACGAGCTGCAACCCCTACATCTACTGCATGGGACCTGAAGAAAGCGCCACGCGCCGTCTGAATCTCGCACAGGCATTCAACCCGATCGGCGCACTGGCAGGAATGTATGTCGCCATGCACTTCGTCCAGGAACGTCTCCATCCGCTTGACACCGCACAGCGTTCCCTTCTCTCACCCGAAGAATTCGAGCAGGTGAAAAGCGATGATCTCTGGGTACTCATCCAGCCCTATATCTACATCGCGGCAGTCCTTCTTGTCATCATTCTACTTGTGCGCCTGCTCAAGATGCCCAAGGCCGGCGACACCCGTTCAAGCAAAAAGCTCTCCACAGCCCTGCGTGAACTGGCAGCGATCAAGAACTACCGCGAAGGTGTCATCGCCCAGTTCTTCTATGTAGGCGCCCAGGTGATGTGCTGGACATTCATCATCCAGTATGGCACCCACGTGTTCATGTCCGAAGGCATGGACGAGCGAAGCGCCGAAATCCTTTCACAGAAATTCAACATCGCAGCGATGATATGCTTCACATGCAGCCGCTTCGTGTGCACATGGTTCCTGAAATACATAGCCCCAGGCCGACTCCTGTCAATCCTCGGAATTCTTGCCGCCATCTTCTCGGTCGGTGCGATAGTGATGACTGACCGCTCAGGAGTCTATTGCCTTGTAGGCATCAGCGCCTGCATGTCGCTCATGTTCCCGACAATCTATGGTATCGCCCTCCGCGGACTCGGCGACAACGTCAAATTCGGCAGCGCCGGACTCATCATGTCGATCCTCGGCGGCTCTGTCTTTCCCCCGCTCCAGGCCCTCGTCATTGACTCAGGCATCAGCGCAGGCGATCTCCCGTCGACAAATCTTTCCTTCATCATACCTCTGATCTGTTTCATCGTGATCACCGCCTATGGAGTGCGGGCCTACCGCCGCGCCCATTCAGGAGAGATCGAATGAACCCTCCTGTCCAGACACAATTCAGAACCGTAAAAACCACCCTCGTCATCCTCACCGATCAACGTCATGACAAAAAAACTGCTTTCCCTCCCCCCCAACCTCGTCGGTTGTTTCCATAAAATCACCGGACTGCCGGCCACTGACTATTTCTGCACCTCCGATCCCATAGGCCACCGCCTCGGCAGTGGAGGAGGCACCACATGGATCCTCGAAGAGTGCCACCGGCAGTCAGAATCAGCCTCACAGCCTTTTGACCAATGGCTCGCAGGCGAAAAACGAATCATCCTCCACGCCGGAGGCCAGAGCCGCCGCCTCCCCTCCTACGCTCCGTCAGGCAAAATCCTGACCCCCGTGCCGGTCTTCCGCTGGGAACGCGGCCAGTCGATCACCCAGACTCTTCTCGACCTCCAGCTTCCGCTCTATGAGCGCATAATGGAATCAGCCCCTGCCGATGTCCACACCATGATCGTCAGCGGCGATGTCTACATCCGGGCTGCCGCCCAACTGCCACCTGTACCCGAAGCCGACGTAATCTGCTACGGCCTCTGGCTCGACTCTTCCATAGCCAAGGACCACGGCGTCTTTTACAGCACCCACGCCGCCCCCTCGATCCTCGACCGCATGTTGCAGAAACCCTCCGTCGACACTCTCAACTCACTCCTTCAGACAGGCTATTACCTGACCGACATCGGCGTATGGCTCCTCAGCGACCGCGCCATCGAACTCCTGCGTCGTCGCAGCCGGTCGACTGACGGATCACTCCATGACTATGACCTCTACTCCGACTTCGGCTGCGCCCTTGGTGTCAATCCGGGAGTGGAAGATCCGGAATTGCGTGAACTGAAAGTGGCGATCGTCCCACTGCCCGGCGGCGAATTCTACCACTACGGCACCGGACGCGAAATGATCAGTTCGACACTCGCCGTGCAGAACCTCGTCAATGACCAGCGCGAGATCATGCACCGCGACCGCAAGCCCCACCCCTCAATCTTCGTCCAGAATTCAAAAGCCGGAATCAGATTCACCTCCGCAAACACCAACATCTGGATCGAAAACAGCGAGATCGGAAGCGGATGGCAGCTCACATCAGACCATATCCTCACCGGCATTCCTGAAAACGACTGGGAGCTGGCCCTCGCGCCGGGCCAATGCGTGGACATCGTCCCTGTCGGCGACACCTCTTATGCAGTGCGTGTCTACGGCATCGACGACAAATTCGCAGGCGAAGAGCAGACCCGTCCGCGCTTCCCGATCGTCAGTGACATCGCTGAGATGGGCCGTGTGGTCAAAGCAATGCTCTCCGGCGACGCCGACCTCTCGGCCTACGAACTGATCAGCGCCGAACACATCTCGGACATCGCCCGCCTTGACCGCCTCGTCGACCAGCGCCGCCACTTCCGCCGCGCCAACCGCGAGGCCCTTGCAGCCAACCACCGCCACAGCGTGTTCTATCAGAGCGACCTTCGCGAAGCCGCCACAGCCTTTGCCCAGGACTCTATCGCCATGCCCGCGCCCCTGTCGGACGAAGAACCACTCATCACCCGAATCAGCGACTCGATGTTCCGCGCCGAAGTCAGCAGACTCTCCGGAGCCGATCCCAAGCAGGACGAAGACCGTGCATTCTCGCTCCTCCGCGAAGGCCTGACCCGCACGGTCCTCGAACACAAGGAACTCCCCAGACGCGACGTCTGCTCCGATCAGATTGTCTGGAGCCGTTCTCCGGTCCGCATCGACATCGCCGGCGGATGGACCGACACACCTCCCTTCTGCCTGATGGAAGGCGGCAACGTCATCAACTTCGCCATCGAGCTTAACGGCCAGCAGCCGCTCCAGGCCTACGTCAGACCTTGTCCCGAACCCCACATCATCTGCCGCAGCATCGACCTCGGCGCCGAAGAGATCATCGAATCCTTCGATGCCATCCTCGACTTCCACCGTGTCGGCAGCCCCTTCTCCATCCCCAAAGCCGCCCTGGCCCTTGCCGGTTTCCACCCGCGCTTTTGCAGCGTCAGCTACCCCACTCTGCGCGATCAGCTCCTCGACTTCGGCTCAGGCCTTGAAATCACCCTCTTCTCGGCAATCCCCGCAGGCAGCGGCTTAGGCACAAGCAGCATCCTTGCCGCCACTGTCCTCGGCGCCCTCAGCGACTTCTGCGCCCTCGCCTGGGACAAAAACGAAATCTGCAAGCGCACCCTCGTCCTCGAACAGCTCCTCACCACCGGCGGAGGCTGGCAGGATCAGTACGGCGGTGTGCTCGGTGGCATCAAACTGCTCCAGAGCGCCAAAGGCTTCGACCAGAATCCGGCTGTCAACTGGCTCCCCGACACCATCTTCACAGATCCCGGATATGCCGCCTGCCATCTGCTTTACTACACCGGCATCACACGCACAGCCAAAGATATCCTTGCCGAGATCGTCCGCAACATGTTCCTCAACGAAGGCGCCCAGCTGCGCCTCCTGCGCCACATGAAGGCCCATACCCTCGAAATGTTTGACGCCATCCAGCGCTGCAACTTCGAACGGATGGGACACCTTGTGCGCTCCACCTGGACGCAGAACTGCACCCTTGACCGCGGTACCAATCCTCCCGCCGTCGAAGCCATCACACGCCGCATCGACGACCTTTGCCTCGGCTACAAACTGCCCGGCGCCGGAGGCGGAGGCTATCTCTACATGATCGCCAAAGATCCCGAAGCAGCGGCACGCATCCGCCAGACGCTCCACTCCGAGCCCCTCCGCCCCAATGCCCGCTTCGTTGACATGGCCCTCTCGCGCTCCGGTCTCACCGTGACACGCAGCTGACAGATATCATAAGCCGCCGATCATTTATGAACTCAAAATTGTTACTACTACAAATATTTTCAATATATTTGTAGTAGTAACAAAATTCACATCAACATGACGCAGTTAATTGTTTCTATTGAAAACAAATCTCTCACAAGCGACATCAAGCGGGCTATTGAATTGCTTCGTGGTGTTTGTGACGTTGAAATTCGTGATGCAGACATCCCGAATGCGACCACTCTCGCAGCTTTCAGAGAAGCAGAAGAAGGCCATACAATCGTCTGTGAAAGTATGGAAGAATATCTCAGAACTGTAAAAGATGAAATACAGGATTGAGCTTACCCGTCAATATCTGCGGGATCTCAAACTCGCCCGTAAACGCAACCTCAATGAAGAAAAACTCAACACGGTTATCTTCAAACTTGCCAACGGGCTTCCGCTTACTGCGTCCAATCGAGATCATCCTTTGACAGGAAATTTCAGCGGTTACAGAGAATGTCACATTTCGCCGGATTGGCTGCTGATCTATTCTCTGAGTGAAACATTAAAAGTCATCACGCTTTACAGAACCGGCTCTCATTCCGATCTATTTTAGCGTTTTTAACAATAGGCTTCAGGTTTTGAAGCCTATTTTGTTGGGCATAGGCGAAAATTTATTTAATTTTGCAATTATTTCCCCCTCCGCACTCCGGAGAGAATGAACATAATCTATACCTTATATATTATAACTGTAATATAGTAAAAAAATCATCAATATATGAACGTCCTTGAACTCAGTGAACAAGAGATAGTACGTCGAGGCAGCCTTGACGAAATGCGCCGACGCGGCATTGACCCCTTCCCCGCAGCAGAATTCCCTGTCAGCGGCTATTCCGACGAAATTAAGGAAACTTTTGCCGACGATGCTCCACGCCGCGACGTAGCTGTCGCAGGCCGCATCATGGGCCGCCGCATCATGGGTAAAGCCTCTTTCCTTGAGCTTCAGGACTCAAAAGGACGTATTCAGGTCTACATCAACCGCGACGAAATCTGTCCAGGCGAAGACAAAGACCTCTACAATGTCGTGTTCAAAAAGCTCCTTGACATCGGTGACTTTGTAGGCATCAAAGGCTACGTGTTCCGCACACAGACCGGTGAGATCTCAGTCCACGCACAGGAACTCATTGTACTCGGCAAATCGATCCGTCCGCTCCCGATCGTGAAAGTCAAAGACGGAGTGACCTACGACGCCTTCGATGATCCCGAACTCCGCTACCGCCGCCGCTACGTAGACCTCATTGTCAACGACGGCGTCAAAGACATCTTCGTCAAGCGCACCAAAGTCCTCAACTCCATGCGCAAATTCTTCAACGACCACGGCTACATGGAAGTCGAGACCCCGATCCTCCAGTCAATCGCCGGCGGTGCGAGCGCACGTCCTTTCATCACCCACCACAACTCTCTCAACATGGAGCTTTACATGCGTATCGCAACCGAGCTCTATCTCAAGCGCCTCATTGTCGGCGGCTTCGACGGTGTCTATGAAATCGGCAAGAACTTCCGCAACGAGGGCATGGACCGCACCCACAACCCCGAATTCACCTGCATGGAGATCTATGTGGCCTACAAGGACTACAACTGGATGATGGAATTCACCGAAAAACTCGTAGAGACCATCTGCCTTGAAGTCAACGGCACCACAGAAGTCAAAGTCGGCGACAACATCATAAACTTCAAAGCTCCCTACCGCCGTGTCACAATGACCGACGCGATCAAGGAGCACACCGGAATCGACATCACCGGCATGACCGAAGAGCAGCTCCGCGAAGCTGCCGCCTCGCTCGGCATCGAGGTCGACGAGACAATGGGCAAAGGCAAACTCATCGACGAGATCTTCGGTGAAAAATGTGAAGGCTCCTACATCCAGCCCACATTCATCATCGACTACCCCATCGAAATGTCGCCTCTGACCAAGAAACACCGCGACAACCCCGAACTCACCGAACGCTTCGAGCTGATGGTCAACGGCAAAGAACTCGCCAACGCCTACTCCGAACTCAACGACCCGATCGACCAGTATGAACGCTTCGTCGAGCAGATGAAACTCGCCGACAAGGGCGACGACGAAGCCATGATCATCGACCAGGACTTCGTGCGCTCTCTCGAATACGGCATGCCCCCCACTTCGGGCATGGGCATGGGCATCGACCGCCTTGTCATGCTGATGACCGGCCAGAGCACCATCCAGGAAGTGCTCTTCTTCCCCCAGATGCGCCCCGAAAAAGTCCAGCGCCGCGACAAGGAAGAAGCCTTCACAACCCTCGGAGTACCCGCCGAATGGGTAGCTCCTCTCTACAAGGCCGGAGTCTACACCACCGAACTCCTTTCAGCCCAGAGCGCCGGAAAACTCCATCAGGAGCTCTGCGGTATCAACAAGAAATTCAAACTCGGATTCAAGACCCCGCTCATCGAGGAAGTAGATCAATGGATTGCAGCCGCCAAGCCGGCTTCAGCCGAAGAATAATCTCGATTATCAAAAAATCATTTCGCGCATAACAATGGCATTCAACAAAATAGCAGTGATGGGAGGCGGGAGCTGGGCAACAGCGCTCGCCAAACTCCTCCTGCGCAACTGTGACTCCATCCTCTGGTATATGCGGCGTGATGACCGTATCGACGATTTCAAAAAGCTCGGCCATAATCCCGCCTACCTCACCGATGTTCAGTTTGACGTCTCCCGAATTGAATTTTCGAGTGACATAAACCACGTATGTTCCGAGGCCGACACTCTTCTGATGGTCATGCCCTCGCCATACTTCAAAACCCATATCAACAAAATAACCGTCGACATCTCTGACAAGCATGTCGTCTCGGCTGTCAAGGGAATAGTTCCGGGCGACAATGAGATTGTCTCGGATTTCGTCATCCACCACTTCGGAGTGAAACCCGAACGCGTATTGGTTGTGGCCGGTCCCTGCCATGCCGAGGAAGTGGCCCTTGACCGTCCGAGCTTCCTGACAGTCGGATGTCACGACGTGGCCAACGCCGAACTCTTCGGCAGCCGCCTCGCATCGCCCAACACACGGACAATTCCGTCAAGCGACGTGGAAGGTATCGAATATGCCGCCGTCCTGAAAAACGTCTACTCAATCGCCGCCGGAATTGTCCACGGCATGAAAGGGGGCGACAACTTCCTCGCAATGCTCGTCAGCAATGCAATCCGCGAGATGGAACGCTTCATTGACGAAGTCTGCCCGCGCCCGCGTTGCATCTGCGACTCTGTCTACCTCGGTGACCTCCTGGTGACCGCCTACTCCCGCTTCTCGCGCAACCACAACTTCGGCTCCATCATCGGCAAAGGCTACTCGGTATCCACCGCCAGAATGGAGATGGAACAGACTGCCGAGGGCTACTACGGCACAAAGTGCATCAAGGAAATCAACAAACGCTACGGGGTCGAAATGCCGATCCTCGATGCGGTCTACGACATACTCTACCGCCACGCCAACGCCGAACGTTCAATCCGTTCACTCGGCAAATGGTTTATATGAAAAACAATCTTACCGGATAATCAAATTTAAACTTATATAGCATGAAGACCTTACACGTTGACATCAAAAACGTCCTCGGAACAGTCAGCCAGGACGAGATCAATAAGCTTGATGCCAAGGCAGCCAATGCCCTTGACAAAGTTCTGAACGGAACAGGAGCCGGCAACGACTTCCTCGGCTGGGTCAACCTCCCCACAGAAACAACCGATGCCCTTCTGGACGACATCGTAGCTACCGCCGAAGCACTCCGCCGCGACTGCGACACCGTCGTTGCCATCGGCATCGGAGGCTCTTATCTCGGCGCCAAAGCCGTAATCGAAGCTCTCAGCGACAGCTTTGCAGCCTACCGTCCCGCTGTTCCGGGCAATCCCAAAGTTCTCTTCGCAGGCCAGAACATCGGCGAAGACTATCTCTACGAACTTCAGGACTACCTCAAAGACAAGCGCTTCGGCATAATCGTGATCTCAAAGAGCGGCACGACAACCGAACCCGCCATCGCCTTCCGTCTGCTCAAGGAGCAGCTCGAACGCCAGCTCGGTCTTGAAGAAGCCCGCAAGCGTATCGTTGCCATCACCGACGCCAAGCGTGGCGCCCTCCGCAGCCTCGCAACCGAAGAAGGCTACAAGACATTCGTCATCGCCGACAACGTCGGTGGACGTTTCTCGGTGCTCACCCCCGTGGGTCTGCTCCCCATCGCAGTTGCCGGATTCGACATCCGCGCCCTCATCGACGGTGCAGCCGAAATGGAAAAGATGACCAACACCGCTGACGCCTCGAACCCCGCATATCTCTACGCCGAAACCCGCAACGCCCTCTATCAGGCCGGCAAGAAGACCGAAATCCTTGTCAACTACAACCCCAAACTCCACTTCTTCGGAGAATGGTGGAAGCAGCTCTACGGCGAAAGCGAAGGCAAAGAAAACCTTGGCATTTTCCCCGCTGCTGTCGACAACTCCACAGACCTCCACTCAATGGGCCAGTGGATCCAGGAAGGCGAACGCACCATCTTCGAGACCGTAATCTCAGTTGGCGAGACAAAACACGAGAAACTCATCCCCTCTGACGAAGCCAACCTCGACGGCCTCAACTACATCGCAGGCAAGCACGTCGATGAAGTCAACAAGATGGCAGAACTCGGCACCCGCATCGCCCACGTTGACGGCGGCGTTCCCAACATGCTCGTAACCATCCCCGCACTTGAGGAAAAATACCTCGGCCAGCTCATCTACTTCTTTGAGAAAGCCTGCGGCATCAGCGGCTACATCCTCGGCATCAACCCCTTCAACCAGCCCGGCGTGGAAGCCTACAAGCGCAACATGTTCGCTCTTCTGGCCAAGCCCGGCTACGAAAAAGAAACCGAAGCCATCAAATCACGCATCTGATCTATCCAGTGTCATAGCCGCGTAGCGGCATGAAGATTTCCGCAGCATCGGGTTCCATAGGAGTCCGATGCTGTGTTAAAAGATCCCGTCCAACATTCTAAAGCGCCGCAGGTGCGAAACATGAACAGTTTCGCACCTGCGGCGCTCCATTTTCAATAAAATTTATTTGTCATCCTCCGCATCATCGCACCAATCAGGCAATTCCGATGACTATCTTTGCAGTGTCGGAGGTTTTCATCAGCTTTTCCACCGGATTTTCCCCTTTTGTCCACTGACCGGAGCGGACCAGCGGTCAAAGACAAAAGCCCCTTACCAACCTATTAGGTATGGGAAAATCCGAACCTGAAATTTGTCCGAAAAACGGCATTCAACCGAACTGTAAAAGGGCTTGAAACGTAGGATTTCACCCCCTAAGACGATGTTTGATTCCTGTTATTGAACACCATCTAAATTTCTTCCGGCTCATGAGGGCACTGAGCCAGCAGAAATGTCTTGCCGTTGTAGACGAAATCGAGCAGATTCATAGTGTGCAGACGCACCACTATATCCTCGGCCATCGAACGCGACACTTTCGCCGAAAGCATGAACTCCTCAAAAGCGACAGGACCTGAAGCGAGCATTCCGGTCAGCAGGCTTTCAGACTCACTGAGGGAAATCAGCACACCCTCCGTCTCGGAAGCCGCGGCCTCCCATGCCCGGACCATCAGCGGCGTGACCGCTATGTTCTCATCCTTCACCCGATAGTAGGCATGGCGCGAACCGTCTGCCTCGGAGACCATCACCGGACGGCGTCGCGCGCGGTCTATCTCGATGCGCAACACCGTCTTGTCATCCTCCACTCTGAAGGCCGTCACATGGATCTCCTGCGGAGGATGGCAATACATCTCTGCGGCCTGTTCAATCACGAAGATATCCTCCTCGTTTCTCACACCGGCCACAGCGCCGTTGTCCTTGACCCCGACAAGCAGCCGTCCGCCGTCATGATTGGCAAAGGCCGAGATGCTGCGGGCTATCTTGCGCGCGTCCGAGATCGCGAATTTGAAATCCTGATGCTCATGTTCGCCCTCCTCGATCAGCCGGGCGATATAGTATTTACCCTTTATTCCCTTCAGATCTTTCATCACCGGGGATAAACGAGATTTTCAGGACGGATGCAGTCGAGAACTTCATCAAGATAACGGCGAGCCGCCTCGCGGGCTCCGTCGGGATCCATGAACGACCAGTTGCCGCAGTCGCGTGGACTCGCACCGGGAATCTCGCCGTCAAAAGAACCGACAAACTCCATCGTCTCGCGGACCAGACCGACGATGTCAGCCGGTTCCAGCTCGCCCTGCATGATCAGATAATTGCCCGTGCAGCAACCCATCGGACCCCAGTAGACAATACGGTCCTTCCACTGCGGATGGTTGCGCAGAAAAGTGGCGGCAAGATGCTCCATCGCATGAAGAGCCTTCGGAGTCAGTGCCTCCTGGCGGTTGGGTTCGGTCATGCGGATGTCAAAAGTCGTGAGCACATCTCCGGAGGGAGTGACATCGCGGCGCGAGACATAGATTCCGCGCAGCAGACGGTTATGATCTATTGTAAAACTTGCAATCTTTTCCATGGCTGATGAATCAGAGAGATGAGAGAATTTCATTGACCACCGCAAACGATTTCTGAGGAGCCTCCTCCCAGAAATTTTCATACTGCATCGAATTGTTCTGCGAAGTCCAGGGCGAATCGCTGATCACCCGCAGACACATGAAAGGCACCTGACGCAGACAGCAGGCCTGGGCGATCGCCGCCGATTCCATATCGACAGCCTTCACCTGCGGAAAATGAGAGCGGATGCCGTCGATCTCCTCCTTGCGGCTGATGAAAAGTTCTCCGGATGCAATCAGACCGGTCTTCACACCGGACCTCTCGGCTATGGCAGGAACAGTTGCCGGAAACAGTCGCGGACAGCCGGGGACATGGCCCCACTCCTCGCCTATGCACCAGAAATCATGGTGGGCAAGACTGTCGGCCACAACGATGTCCATCACACAGACATCGTCACCCGCTCCGGCGGCAACTCCGGTGTTGATCACCACATCAGGCGCAAAAGCGTCAATCAGACTGACAGCACCGATGGCCGCATTGACCTTGCCGATGCCACACTGCATCACCGCAATGTCATTCCGTCCTATACGGCCGCAGTGCAGAGTGACAGCGCCGCGGGTTTCAACACTCTGTTCGGAGAGAAGAGGTAATATCATGGCCAGTTCTTTGCTCATGGCCACTATAATGCCAATTTTCATATCGTTTCTATTTCTGTTTTTTCTTTTTTTGAAGGTAGAGTCAGAGCCGAAAGCTCCCACAGGAGATAGAGAGGAAGAAAGACAACCATCAGCGTAAACGGATCGCCCGTAGGGGTGATCACAGCCGCCGCAACTAAGAGAGCCACGACCGCATGGCGCCGGTAGCGGCTGAAAAGTCCGCGGTTGACAACACCGGCCTTCCCTAACAGCCACGCGACAAGCGGAAGTTCAAACACGATGCCCATCACCAGGATCAGCATCATGAAATTGTCCATATACGAGTCCAGGGAGATCTGATTCGGAATCATGGCACTCAACTGATAGTCGGCCAGGAAACGCAAGGTCAGAGGAAACACCAGGAAATAACCAGTGGCCACTCCTAAGAAAAACATCAGGTTTCCGGCTAAAAACGCCCCTCTGACACCCCTCTTTTCCTCCTCGTAAAGCCCCGGAGCGACAAAGCCCCACAGCAGGTAGACACACATCGGGAAAGCCACGACCACCGCAAGCCAGAACGAGGTCGACATATGGATGAAAAACTGCGATGCCAGACGGATGTTGATCAGACTGACCTCGAAATCCTTCCCGCCGCTGCCGGGCAGCAAAGGCGAGGCCGACAGCCGGTCGAGCCACTGATAAAGCACGAAATCGCCGTGGCAGGGAGCAAGGATGACCGAATCGAAGATATAGGGCATAGCGGCAAAGAGTCCGACTGTGAGCACAGCCAGCAGGGCCGCCATGCGGAGCAACACTCCGCGCAGGGCCTCCGCATGATCCCAGAATCCCATTTCCCCGCTCACTTCGTGCCGGAGGTTTTGTCGGGATTGTCTGTCGTATTGTCCTTGATTTCGCTTACCGCGTCATTCATTCCCTGCTTGAACTGGCTGATCCCCTTTCCGAGACCGCGGGCAAGTTCTGGAATACGCTTGGCGCCGAAAAGCAAAAGCACCACAACGAGGATCACAATGATCTCTCCTGTGCCGAGATTGAAGATGCAAGGTGTCATTTTGATATTTGGTTTTGTGCAAAGTTAGTGATTTTTTCACTGCATCTCTGCTTACAGAGTGTTTAAATCAGGCCTCCTGCCGCACATGTCGTGTTAAAAATGGTTTTTGAACCTTAATTTATTAGGGAAAAGCGTAACTTTGCATCTCAAAACCAATCAGATTCAAACGAATTTAAACGAATTCAAAATCAAGACAATTCAATGAAAGCTTATGTATTCCCCGGTCAGGGCGCCCAGTTCGTAGGAATGGGCAAAGACCTCTATGACAACAATGAAGTGGCCAAAGAGATGTTCGAGAAAGCTAACGAAATCCTCGGCTTCCGCATCACCGACCTTATGTTTGCAGGAACTGACGAAGATCTCCGTCAGACCAAGGTGACCCAGCCCGCCATCTTCCTCCACTCTGTCATCCTCGCTAAAACAATGGGCGAAGACTTCCAGCCCTCAATGGTGGCCGGCCACTCTCTTGGCGAATTCTCCGCTCTCGTTGCCGCCGGTGCCCTGAGCTTTGAAGACGGTCTGCGCCTGGTTGCCGCCCGTGCCCGCGCAATGCAGAAAGCCTGTGAACTCAAGCCCTCGACAATGGCTGCCGTTATCGCTCTCCCCGATGAAAAAGTCGAGGAAATCTGCGCCGCAATCCCCGGCATCGTTGTCTGCGCCAACTACAACTGCCCCGGTCAGCTCGTGATCTCAGGCGAAGAAGAAGCCATCGACGCAGCTTGCGAGAAACTCAAGGAAGCCGGTGCAAAACGCGCTATGCGCCTCAAAGTCGGCGGCGCTTTCCACTCTCCCTGCATGGAGCCTGCCCGCGCCGAACTCGCCGAAGCCATCGAAGCTACCGAATTCCACGCTCCCTCGGTTCCCGTTTACCAGAACGTCGATGCCAAGCCCCACACTGACGCCGCTGAAATCAAAGCCAACCTCGTGGCCCAGCTGACCGCCCCCGTGCGCTGGACTCAGAGTGTGCAGAACATGATCGCCGACGGCGCCGACGAATTCATCGAAGTAGGTCCCGGCAAGGTGCTCCAGGGTCTCGTTTCGAAGATCAACCGCGAAGTAGCCACTTCAGGCCGCCAGTAAGAGGGTGATCAACAGCAACCTCTGAATTCCGGTGAACCTCATCGGGGCGCAGTGTGTTTTTCTGTAAACACACAATCATAAACAACTTAATTATGATCACGCTTCGACAACCGGCACACAGCCCGCTCACAGCCACAAGGCCACGTCCCGGAAAAGAATGTTCACTTGACTTCAGACCGCTCCGCATTGACGACATCGAAACTCTGCGCCCGCTTCTCGCGCTGGCCTGTTGCCGCACCTGCGACTTCACCGTCGGCGGCACTTTCATGTGGATCGGTTACTTCGACTACTCATACTGCATCCTCAACGACACCCTTTTCATCAAAGGTGTCACTGAAGACAACGTAAACCGACCGGCTTTCTCAATCCCCGTAGGTAAAATGGGGCTTGAGGAGTCGGTCGCTCTTTTGCATGACTACTGTCGCCGCGAAGGCTGCGAACTGGTATTCTCCGCCGTTCCTGAAGCCTTTGTCGCCCCGCTCAAAGCCCTCGGTGCACGCTGTGTGGAACGCCTCGAAGACTGGAGCGACTATCTCTATGAAGCCTCAGCGCTCGCCACACTCTCAGGCAAGAAGCTCGGCAAAAAGCGCAACCACGTCAACCGTTTCGAGACCGAAAACCCCGGCTACACCTTCGAGCCGCTCACACCCGATAAACTCCCGGCTGTCAAAGAATTTTTCCTCGCCCACCACCTGCCGCTCTCCAAACCGGCCCTTGCCGACATCGAACGCGAACAGGTGATGCAGGTCCTCTCCACCCCCGGCCTTTTCGGCTTCGAAGGCGCCGTGCTTTCCACTCCGTCCCACGGAATCGTAGCCTTCACCCTCGGCGAAGTAAAGGGTGACACCCTCTTCGTCCACATCGAAAAGATGGACCACGAAGTCAACGGTGCAGGCGAGACTGTCAACAAGCTCTTTGCCGCGATGATGACCGAGCGCCATCCTGAAGTTGTCTACATCAACCGCGAGGAAGATGTCGGCGACCCCGGATTGCGCCATGCCAAGGAATCATACCATCCCGCAGAGCTGCTCAACAAATACAACGTGATTTTCTGATTATATCACCAATTATGCTTAACTTTGTCCCTGAACAGTTAAGTAACTCTTGAAAATTAATTTATACTTGATGCGAGATTTATTTCGAGGAAAAATCAAAGAGGTTGTTTAAAAACAAGAGTTAAAATCTGAGTGGTGTATCTTTTAGATAAATTGTTGTAAATGAGAAAGGAGC
>NZ_JAIDEN010000004.1 GCF_029054785.1 Duncaniella sp. | reverse complement strand
CAGATTTGTTATTCTCTCTTAAGCTCTACCGCCGTAGGCCTTGCTTCTCAAAAGCGAGTGCAAAGGTAGACATTTCCCACATTCCCTCCAAATTTTCATGGGTATTTTAACGAAAATTTAACAATTAAACGCAGTTTTACCCCCTTTTTCGAGTTTTACAGGCCTTTTTTGCCCGTCAGGGAGCACTACAACAGTGCTTCCTCCATTTGAAGAATAGATCGTAGCCGATGTCAATTTTCCGTCTTTCCACTCCATATCTATCGTGAATCCGCCTCTTGCGCGCAAGCCTTTCACAGTTCCATTCACCCATTGTTCGGGAAGAGCAGGTAGCAAAATTATTTTTTCAGGCGTTGACTGGAGCAACATTTCTGCCACTCCAGCTGTTCCGCCAAAGTTGCCGTCGATCTGAAACGGAGCATGTGCGTCGAGCAGATTCGGGTAAGTCCCCCCACCCTTCCGCTTGTCAGGCCCCTCATAATTGTCAGGACTCACATACTGGAGCAAGCGACGATACATGTGATAGGCTCCTTCCGAGTCAAGCAGACGCGCAAGCAGGTTGACACGCCATCCGGTGCTCCACCCGGTTGTATTGTCACCCTTTATTTCTAATGTACGCGCGGACGCACGCGCGAGAGCCGGAGTGGAATCCGGAGAAATATGACGTCCGGGAAACAGACCGTAGAGGTGAGACTGATGACGGTGGGTCGGATCCCGGTCCTCCCAATCAAAATACCATTCGGAAAGATTGCCCTTATGACCGATCTGATAAGGATAGAGACGCTGAAGTGTGGAATCAACCTCTGCCCTGAAACCGGCATCCACTCCCAAAGCCTCGGCGGCATCGCGGGCATCCATGATGCACTGGCGTATCATTGCCAGATCTGCTGCTCCACCATAGAATGTAGCGCCAGAATAGCCCTCCGGGGTAACATAGTTGTTCTCCGGTGAAGTGGAGGGCGATGTGATCAGACGACCGTCCTTCTCAATAAGCCATCCCAGACAGAATTCAGCCGCACCCTTGAGAACAGGATAGTATTCCGCCAGGAATGACGAGTCCTGACTGAAAAGATAATGCTCCCAAATGTGGCTTGCAAGCCATGCGCCACCCATATTCCAGTTGGCCCATGTGGGATCGCCACTATTCAGTCCGACAGGATTGGTCATTGCCCATATATCTGAATTATGACCGAGACACCACCCGCGATACACGCCATAGTAATGACGGGCGGTGCGCTCTCCACTCGTGGAAAGATTTTTTATCCAAGGTAGAAGTGCCGTTTCATGGAGTTCGCCAAGACCGGTGATCTCCGCAGGCCAGTAGTTTTCCTCTACATTTATATTAGTGGTATAATTGCTGCTCCACGGCGGAAGCAGATATTCATTCCACAAACCCTGAAGATTCGCGGGCACCCCTTGGGTACGCGAGCAGGAGATCAGTAAATAGCGTCCGTACTGGAAATACAGTTCCTCAAGATCGGGATTAAGCTCTTTAAGGTCTGTGTAACGCTTCAGCTGAACATCAGTCGGAAGTGCCGCGACGGAATCGGGGGTAGATCCAAGATCGAGTTCCACACGTGAAAACAGCCTGCTGTAATCGGCAAGATGATCTTCACGGATTCGCTCGGCTCCTTTGGCCACGGCATTTTCAATGCGCTTTTCAGCCAAAGTGACATAATCGCGCCCCTCTTTCACCGGATCACGGTCAAACCCGTTGAAGCTTGTCACATTGGTGATATACAGCACTGCCTCGCGGACATTTTTCAGCGTCAGCAAACCGTCTTTCCCTGTCACAGCCTCTCCCCCGCCGACAGGCACGGCCCTGACCAGTGTGCAGAAGCGCGTCCCGCGTTCCGGATCATATTTCAGTTTTTCGTCAAAAGATGTGTAACCGGGCAGCGAAAGATAGGCTGCGTGGCCGAGTGAGCGCAGCTCGCCTTGCATCGGCTCTTTCGACGGAAGTTTTGTCGGGATGATCGTTGTAGCGGAGATTTCCGCAGGGAGCTGCGACGAGAGTCTGAGAGTAGCAGTGAAAGGCTTCGAACACCGCAACGTGACCACGATTACCGAATCAGGAGCCGAAGCAAAATAGCTCCGCTCGAAATTTTTCCTCCCGTAGTCAAAACGGTCCTGAGCCGTCGCGGTGTTCAGATCAAGCACACGCTCATAGACGGCAACGCTGTCAGGCGCCCCGTCATAGCTTATTGTAAGTTGTCCCAAGGGCTGATAATTCTCGCTGTAATGCCCCTGGACTTTCATGTGGAGCGAATCAGCCGCACGATAATCGCCTCTGTCGAGGGCGGCACGTATTTCCGGAATAGCCTTATAGGCATCCGGGGTGGTCACCCCTCTTTCCGGCTCGCCCGTCCACAAAGTAATGTCGTTCAGCGAAATGCGGTTTTCAGCAGTTCCACCGTATATTATAGCGCCAAGATTACCGTTGCCTATGACCAATGCCTCCTCAAAAAACTTTGCCGGTCGGTCATAATGCAGTGTCAGTCTGTTATCTTTCGCTTCCGCGGCAAAGATAGCCGCAGCGCCAAAACAGATGGCGAGGAGAGTATTTTTCATGGTACTCTATTTTTTGTCAGGTAAGTAAATTATTGCAGATGGCCTCAGATGCGAGACCTGATATAGTCAAATCAAAAAAAGTGTTTGAGGAGAGATCCGATTGAGGGACATCAGACATTGAACAGGAAGTGCATGATATCACCGTCCTGCACGATGTAGTTCTTGCCTTCGATAGCCATCTTGCCTGCGTCGCGGACAGCACTTTCTGTTCCGAGAGCCACATAATCGTCATACTTGATGACTTCGGCACGGATAAAACCGCGTTCGAAATCCGTATGGATCACGCCGGCACACTGCGGAGCCTTGCTGCCACGCATGAAAGTCCAGGCCCTGACCTCATCGGCACCGGCCGTAAAGAATGTCTGAAGATTGAGAAGCGCATAAGCCGCACGGATCAGACGTGCGACACCCGACTCCTCAAGACCGATCTCGGCAAGGAATTCCTGACGTTCCTCAAAGGTGTCAAGCTCGGCAATCTCGCTTTCAGTCTGAGCAGCCACAATCAGCAACTGGGCATTCTCATCCTTGATCGCCTCACGGACAGCGTCGACATACTTGTTGCCGCTGACAGCAGAGGCATCATCGACGTTGCAGACATACATCACCGGCTTGCTGGTCAGCAGGAAGAGATCATGAGCGAACTTCTGTTCGTCGACAGTCTCCAGCACGACGGTACGGGCCGGTTTGCCCTGAGAGAGCGCATCATAATATTTTTTCAGGACCTCATATTGCAGTTTGGCAACCTTGTCACCTCCGGTCTGAGCCTGTTTCTGAGTCTTGGCCATACGGCTTTCAACAGTCTCAAGGTCCTTGAGCTGCAATTCATAATCTATGATCTCCTTATCGCGGACAGGATCGACAGTATTGTGGACATGAGTGACATTGTCATCATCGAAGCAACGGAGCACGTGGAGGATCGCATCCGTCTCACGGATATTGGCCAGAAACTTGTTGCCAAGACCCTCACCCTTGCTCGCTCCCTGGACAAGGCCGGCGATATCGACGATCTCGACAGTCGCAGGCACCACACTACGCGGCTGACACATATCGACAAGCTTATTGAGACGGGCGTCAGGAACGGTGATCACACCGACATTCGGCTCGATCGTGCAGAATGGGAAGTTTGCCGACTGGGCCTTAGCGTTTGACAGACAGTTAAACAATGTTGACTTACCGACATTGGGAAGTCCTACGATGCCGCATTGAAGTGCCATGATATAATGATAAGTTTATATACTAAGTTGATTCTATTGAAAATTAACGCACAAAGGTAATCAAAAAATCCCACACCTCAAACATTCACTTCCGTCGAAGCGACCAGGCTGAAATCGGGATGCGAATGAAAAAGTAGAAGCGACACCACATTTCCGACGGCCTCGCCGAAACCGCAACACTCCACATCCCGGAGATCCAACACGACATCAACCCTACCCCAACGACTGACAAGGTCATCGACCGCCCGTCCGACTTTCTCAGCATCGGACGCAGCATAAGGATAGAACCGGCAGCCGGCAGACTGGGCTATGCGTGTTCCCTCGCGAGAATCAGCCATGCAGAAAGCCAACTGAAAACCGGCCTTGCGGAATGATTTGGCCACGAGATCCACAAGAGCCGCATCCTCACACAACACCAATGCGCTCATCTGAGGGAAAGCCAACACAACATCTCCGGGCCTATGCCTGGCAACAGCCGCGACTGCGCGACTGCTTTTGGGAGCCAGTTTTCCGGCCCGGTACTCCTCCATTCTTTTCTCAAGATAATTGTCTGCCATATTTTACGGGATAATTTTTTCGGCTGCAAACATACAAAAATTTACGGGAATAATTTACTAATTTTGCACCCCAGTATGAAACTTGCACTCTTGCGTCAACGCATCAAGCCCTGGATGCTCCCGATAGCCATGATATCCGGGATGATTTTCCACGATTTCATGGGACGGATCGAATTTCTCGCCCCCTACCTCATTTTCATAATGCTCTTCATCACATTCTGCCGTGTCAAGCCACACGAGTTCAGAGTGACAAGCCTCTCCTGGGGACTTCTCGCCGTGCAGATCGTCGGCGCCATAGCCCTCTACTTCGCAATCAGGCCGATGAGCATCGACGTTGCCCAAGGGACATTCATCTGTGTGTTCTGCCCCACCGCGACAGCAGCCCCGGTGATCACCGGAATGTTAGGCGGCAGCGTTCCGCGACTGGCCACATTCTCCATCATCTCCAACATCACAGTCGCCATCCTCGCCCCGGTCCTCTTCACCCTCATGGGCAGCGACGCCGGGATTTCGTTTACAGAGACCCTGCTGACAATCTCGGCAAAAGTCATGCCGCTGATCATCCTCCCACTGGTGCTCGCACTCTGCCTTCTCAAGACCGCACCGAAAATCCACAAGGCGATCGCAGAAAAACAAGCAATTTCATTCTACATCTGGGCCGTCTCGCTCTTCATTGTCGTCGGACGAGCCGTCAGCTTCATCATGGAAGAACCTGCCGAAGCCATCCCGGAAATGATCATCCTCGCAATCTCCTCCGGAATCGTCTGCTGCGCACAATTCTGGATCGGACGCCGCATAGGCCGACGCTGCGGCGACAAGATTGCCGGAGCCCAGGGCCTCGGACAGAAGAACACCGTCCTGGCAATCTGGATGGCACTGACCTATCTCCATCCGGTTGCTTCAGTAGCGCCTGCCGCCTATGTGGCCTGGCAAAACACCATAAATTCAGCCCAGCTCTACTTCAAGATGCGCAACGACGGCACCAGGAAATAAATTGCACATCCATGATTGCAGACCTACACTTACAGCCCTTCAAACACACCACACACCCGCCGCATACACTGAAAACTGTTAAATAAAAAAACTAAATTCTCCCAAAAACCGTTAATATAGACAGAAATAAAATCATAACATCTATGGCACTTAACAGCATGTATGAGAATCTGATGGGACTTCCGCTCTTTAATGGCGTGAGCTATAACCGCATATCCGAAATTGTCGGCAGCACAAAGCTGTCATTCCTGAAGTTTCTCCACGGCGAACGGATAGTGTCGGCGGGAGATCCATGCACACGTCTCATGTTTGTGATCGGAGGAAAAGTACGTCTCTCAGTGCGCAACAATTCAGACCGTTTTATCGTCAGCCAGACGCTTGAGGCTCCATCGGTCATCTCCCCTGACTTCCTCTTCGGCCGCAACACTCTGTTTCCCGCATCTGTGACAGCCATAGACACAGTGTCGATAATGGAAATCGAGAAGAACGATTTAATCTCCATTATCCGCAACGACGAAGTCTGCCTTTTCAACTACCTGAACTTCATTTCGACCAACGCCCAGAAAGCTATTGACGGAGTCCTCGCGCTCACTTCAGGATCACTGGAGGAACGAATTGCCTTCTGGATCATCGCACTGACCCAGCGCGATGCAAAAGACATCGTATTCTCCTGCCGGCAGCGCGACCTCTATTCCATGTTCGGCGTCCAGCGCTCATCCTTCATCAGCACCCTCGAATCCATGAAGGAACGCGGACTGATCGACTACAACCCCACAGAAATAAGAGTAATTTCCCGCACCGAACTCCGGTCTGTGCTCCTGAAATCGCCGGACTGAAATCAGGACTCACCCGCCGGACACCCGTCAGACTTCCGCAAAGCATAAAAAAAGAGGTTGAATCATCCTTTACGGGGATTCAACCTCTGTTCATTTCACATAGTGGGATCGGGCCGTGGCCCATCCTGATGTGGAGCCAATGCTTATTCAGCGGCAGCCTCTTCGGCGGGAGCTTCCTCAGCAGGAGCTGCGGCAGCTTCAGCCTCGGCAGCTGCGGCAGCAGCTTCGGCTTTCTTCTTGGCTACTTCTTCAGCCTTTGCCTTGTTCTTAGCTACTTCAGCTTCAAAGCGAGCCTTTTCGTCAAGCTCTTTCTTGTCGGCCATAGAAGCGCGGAACTTGTCAACGCTCTGCTGCTTCTGGGCTTTCCAAGCCTCGAAACGACGCTGAGCTTCAGCTTCGTCAAAAGCGCCTTTCTTAACGCCACCCTGAAGATGCTTCATAAGAAGCACACCTTCGTTTGAGAGGATGGTGCGAACGGTGTCGGTGGGCTGAGCACCAACGTTAACCCAATACAAAGCACGCTCGAAGTTCAAAGTTACTGTAGCAGGATTAGTGTTCGGATTATAAGAACCTATCCTTTCAATAAATTTACCATCTCGTGGTGCCCTGCTATCGGCGATAACAATAGGATAGAACGCATAGTTCTTGCGACCATGACGTTGCAGT
>NZ_JAIDEN010000039.1 GCF_029054785.1 Duncaniella sp. | reverse complement strand
CTTTATAGCCTACGGTGTTGAGGGAGTTGAGATGGCGCAGATGGCTGACACGACGGGCCTCTTCCTCGAAACCGTCGTCGATCATTTGGTCAACGCGGCGGTTTATGCGGTCGAAAAGCTCGGCGCGTGACCATCCGATTGCGAATTTCATGATGCGGAAGGGGCGTTGTTTCTTCTGCCCGGTGCGGAGAGTCGAGCAGGGGACTCCTGCCTGAAGCGAAATCTCGATGGCGTGGATCAGCCGCCGGTGGTTTGACGGATCGGCCTGCGCGAGGTAGACGGGGTCGAGTTCGCGCAGACGTTCGTGGAGCGCGGGGAGTCCTCCTTTGTCGTAGAGGTCAAGGACTTCGGCACGGATCTCAGGAGAGATGGTCGGGAGCTGATCGATGCCGTCGGTTACGGCGTCGATATACATCATCGAGCCGCCGCACATGACTGCATAGTCGCTGTGTTGCCAGATTGAGTCAAGTATGGCCAGGGCGTCTTCTTCGAAACGGGCGGCGGAATAGTAGTCGGTCAGATCGAGGGTGCCGACAAGGTGATGGCGCACACGGGAGAGCTCGTCGGGCGTCGGGGCCGCTGTGCCTATCGGGAGGTCACGAAAAAGCTGGCGCGAGTCAGCCGACACGATTTCCGTGTCGAGTGCCTGCGCCAGCTCTATTGCGAGTGAGGTCTTGCCGCTTGCGGTAGGACCTGTTACGATTACGAGAGTTTTCAAGCGACGGTCGTGGGGATTATTCGGCTACGAGGCGTGCGATCTCGACAATGACCTGAGTGGCTTTTTCCATCGAGGGGATGGGCACAAACTCGTAACGGCCATGGAAATTGAGGCCTCCGGCAAAGATGTTGGGGCATGGAAGGCCTTTGAACGAGAGCTGTGCGCCGTCAGTGCCGCCGCGGATGGGCTGGACTTTGGGAGTGACATCGACATTTTTCATTGCCTGAACAGCGGTGTCGATGATGTGCATCACAGGCTCGATTTTCTCGCGCATGTTAAAATACTGGTCCTTGATTTCGATCGACACGCATTCGGGGAATTCGTTGTTGATCTTTCTGGTCAGGTGTTCCAGTTCTTTTTTGCGGCGTTCGAAACGGTCGCGGTCATGGTCGCGGATGATGTAGGTGAGTACGGTCTCCTCGACTGAACCTTCGATCGAGATGAGGTGGTAGAAACCTTCGTAGCCTTCGGTGTGTTCGGGAGTTTCCCAGCGCGGGAGCATGATGATGAACTGGTTGGCCACGCGGATCGAGTTGAGCATCTTGTGCTTGGCATAGCCTGGATGGACGTTGCGGCCCTTGAATGTGACTTTGGCCACAGCGGCGTTGAAGTTCTCGAATTCCAACTCGCCGATTTCGCCGCCGTCCATAGTATAGGCCCAGTCGGCGTTGAAAAGGCCGACGTCAAACTTGTGGGCGCCCTGACCGATTTCCTCATCGGGGTTAAAAGCGATGCGGATGTCGCCGTGTTTGATTTCCGGATGGTGGATGAGATAATCGACCGCAGTGATGATTTCGGCGATTCCGGCTTTGTCGTCGGCGCCGAGCAGAGTGTTGCCGTCGGTGACAATCAGATCCTGGCCGGTGTAGTTGAGAAGTTCGGGGAATTTCGAGGGTTCGAGCACAATCCCGTTGGCAGCATTGAGAACGATGTCCTTGCCGTCGTAGTTCTCTACGATGCGTGGTGAGACATGCTTGCCGCTCATGTCGGGCGAAGTGTCAAGGTGGGCGATGAAGCCGACGGTCGGCACCTCTTTGTCGACGTTGCCTTTCAGGGTGGCCATCAGATAGCCGTTTTCATCGAGAGTTATGTCGGAAAGCCCCATTGCGCGGAGCTCTTTTTCAAGATGCTGTGCGAAGATCATCTGTCCGGGAGTGGACGGTGTGAGATTGGTCAGTTCGTCACTCTGAGTGTCGAACTTCACATATTCCAGGAAGCGGTCAACTACTGTCATGGCGTTGGTAAGATTGTTATTGGTAAGATTGTGTTGTAATTTATGGTGCAAATTTAAGGACTTTTTCTCTCAGCGCCAACAAAAACTCCTCCAAACCACCCCCTCAGGAGGGATGGGATTGCTGATCGGGTCTGTTAAGCATCGACAAAACTATTGCCGATGGCAATGTTTTCTTTAGAATCATCGTTATATAAATATAATATGTATATGCCCAGGCGCCGGTGTTTTGGTGTGTATACCTTTTTGAGGCCTTTTAATGACAGATTTATTCGATTATGTATATTGACG
>NZ_JAIDEN010000038.1 GCF_029054785.1 Duncaniella sp. | reverse complement strand
TTAAAGTTACCTGAGCCTTGGTGTCTCTTTTGCTAAATTGTTGAAATTCGTCAGTCGCATAGCTCGCTATGCTCCTTCCTCATTTACAACAATTTATCTAAAAGATACACCACTCAGATTTTAACTCTTGTTATGAAACACCCTCTTGATTTTTCGCTATATTTGCACTCCATTTCAGATTACAGGCGCGTATGAACATCGAACAATTCCGTGAATTCTGTCTTTCGTTTGAGGATGTCAGCGAAAAGATGCCCTTCGGCAAATTCGCCCGGCGCTTCGAATCGCTGCTGGTCTTCTATGTGCTCAACCACATGTTCTGCATGATAGACATCGAGGATTTCAGCTATGTCAATGTGCCGTCAACCCCTGAAGAGATCAGGCGGTTGCGTTCCGAATACCCTGATATCGGACTGCCGGGCAACAGCGCAATGAAAAACTGGATCTCCATACCGCTTCAGGGATCCGTCCCCCACTCCGTCATCCTGGATCTCGTCACTACCGCCCACGGACTTATCCGAAAAAAGTATCTTCCCAAAAGCAAAACCGGAAAATCACCCTTCTGAATGACAAGCATAAAGAACATTATTTTTGACTTTGACGGCACTCTTGTCGACACAGCTCCTCTGATCGTGGCCACGATGCAGGCCGCCATCCGTGAACTCGGACTTCCTTCCAAAAGCGAACAGGAATGCAAGTCTTCAATCGGTCTCCGGCTGGAGGACATTCCGATGGCTCTCTGGCCTGACAAGCCCGGAACCGGCCCTGTCTATGCCGCGACCTATCGCCGGATTTTTGAAGAGCTGAAAGGTGAGATCCGGGCCGAATCATTTCCGGGAGTCATCGACACCCTGCGGCAGCTGCACAACGACGACTACCGACTGGCGATTGCAAGCAGCCGCAGCCACCGCTCCCTGGCCGACTTTGTCACGTCGTTTTCGATCGCCGGTCTCTTCGATGCGGTCATCGGAGGCGACGACGTCAGCAATGGCAAACCCGCGCCGGATCCGGTCGAAGCCATCTGCGGGCCTCTCGGCTGGCAAACCGGAGAGACTCTGGTTGTCGGCGATACAAATTTCGACATCGAAATGGGCCATAATGCCGGAACGCTCACCTGCGCCGTCTCCTACGGCAACCAAAGCCGGACTGAACTGAGGGCCTCCCGTCCGGATGCCGTGATAGATTCTTTCCCGGCTCTGATCCCGCTGCTCAAAGGAGTCAGTGTTAAAGCAATTGACTATGCCGAACAGAATATCATCAGCCGCTATGCGGAATTCGACAAGGCCCACCGCGAAGATCATGCACGTATGGTGATCAGCCAGAGTCTTCAGATTGCCGAAAAGATGCCGCAGCTCAACCGCGACATGGTCTATCTCACAGCAGCTTTTCATGATCTGGGACTGATCAACGGACGCGAGAACCACCACCGTGACTCTGCACGGATTCTGACCGCCGATCCCTTTGTCTGTGCCAACTTCACTCCCGAAGAGTCAGGACTGATGGCTGAGGCTGTCGAGGACCACCGTGCATCCAACAAATCAAAGCCCCGCAACGACTACGGGCTCGTGGTTGCCGAAGCCGACCGCTTCATTGACGCCGAGACCATCATCAGGCGCACCATCCAATACGGCCTTGCCAATTACCCGTCGCTCGACCGTGAAGGACACTTCAGGAGGACACTCGATCACCTTAAAGACAAATATGGGCCACAAGGCTACCTGAAAATCTGGATCCCCTGGAGCGATAATGCCCGACGTCTTTCCGGACTCCATGAAATCATTGCCGATACAGACCGGCTTAAAGATATTTTCAACCGCATTTTCAACGAGGAAACCGCGCAATGACCGACATCGAGACAATACGCCAATACTGCCTTTCACTCCCGCTCACCGGCGAGGACATGGCCTTCGGAGAAGAGTATCTGCTGTTTCGCGTCTGCAACAAAATTTTCGCCTGTTACAGTTTTGAACGCGACAATTATTTATCCCTTAAATGCAACCCGGACTATGCGCTCGATCTCCGGGACCGCCATCCGGAAGAAATAGAACCGGCCTGGCACTGGAACAAAAAATATTGGAACCAGCTGAGACTAAACGGACCTCTGAGCGAAGACTTCATCAAATCGCTGATCCGTCACAGCTATTCGGAAGTAATCCGCAAACTCCCCAAACGCCTCATTGCCGCCAACCCCGACATGGCGGCTTATCTTGAGCAATAACCGCTCAGCCAACAGGAAGCCTGTTGTAGTAACGGTTTATATAGCTCTGATAAAACGGACGCATCATAATGCTGTCTCCCACCGCGGGTGACAGAGTCAGATAGCGTGCCATAAACTTAAACAGCTCAGGCAGAGGCGCTCTTCGGGCCAAGCAGTTCAGTTTGCCGAGTTCCTGGCTGATCAGCCTCTTATCCGAGATCTGCGGCCAGGCCTGAGCCTTATGTATGAAATTCATTGCTCTGAAAAGATAGCTGCACTCACCGGCAAAATCAGCGCTTCCGAAATTCTCGATCAGATTTTCAATTATCCTGAGCCGGCTGTAAAAACTATGGGTCTTGTCTTTTCGATGGATGATCGACCCCTCATTGTCGTTCCGATAGAAATAAACTGGCCGGAAGCAGAAAGCCACAGATCCAATGTGGCGCGATGCACACACCCGCCACATATCATCCTCATGTAGCAGCCCCTCACAGAAATAAAGGCTGTTGGAAGTGATAAAATCCCGTCTGATCAATTTGCCCCATGCAGTCATGGGGATCTCTGTCAGCAGACTCCGCGAGCACCATCGCCGGTCTGAATTATATTCCGGGAACAAGACCGGAGAGACACAGAGAAAATCCATAAACCGGTTTGGATTCTTAAGCCACATGTCACCTTGGACAATATCCGTGCCGGGATGTTTTTCAGCAACAGCCGCCATCGCTGCGATCGCTCCCGGCAACAAACGGTCATCGCTGTCAAGAAACGTGACATACCGGCCGGTAGCGACTCCGATCCCTGAGTTACGGGCAGCAGAAAGCCCCCGGTTGCTCTCATGGCGCACAATGAGAAATTCGATCGGCCCGCTATATGCCTCGGTCAGCCGCTTCACCACAGCCATCGAACCGTCACTACCGCAGTCATCAACCACAATACACTCCATCTCCCCGCTGAAATCCTGTTCAATCACCGATCTCAGACACTCCTCAACGAATCTCTCAACGTTGTAAACCGGAACAATTACAGAAATTTTCATGATTATCAAGTTATATTCTCAGTCATCTCACTTTGAAAAAGATTATATTCTCAAAGCCAATTTGTTAAGACAGTTAAACAATTTCGGATATTTTATTTGCAGTCTTACCAAAACGTTGAATATATTTGACCGATAAACCGGAACTGCATTCCCCGACACAAGCTCAACCCTATCCGGGAACAACCGATTTTCATCAAGTATTGCTTTAATCCGTTCAGGAATTTTGCCTTCTTTGCGAATCTCCCGCATTAAATCATACTCCATCAAAACTATCGGTTTCTCTCCGACTATCGCCCATTTTGAAGCATTGAAATAGTGTACAATACGCGCTCGCAACAAATATTTAAGTCCATTGCCCAACAATTGACAATGATATTCCGGCGCAAGTTTTTCTATCAATGGATATTCATTGTTCACATAATTTAAGGCTGGTTGATCGGCAGGCAAATCATTTTCAGCTGTAAATTTCCAAATCTGATGCCACCGACTAAAAAAAGCACGGACGGGACGTGTATTTCTGACAACCAGAACTCCGCTGTTATAATATGGCATTTCCAAAGGAAAATCACCCCAGCCGATTCTATTCATTTTCGACATAAGCCAATCAAGATAACCACAAGTCATCAATGATGGCTGATGATGATCCTCCACAGCCGCCATATTTGCAACACCGGCATCAGCAGAGGTTATATCATTCAATATAACTGTATCTGTATCAAGATAAATAAAATCGCCATCAATATAATCCGGTAATGAAGTCTTCAGACTACGAGAACGACGTAGCCCGTCAATTTCCACAGGAAAATCAACTGCTTTTACCTCATTTATTTCACTCAGGAGGAGCGGAAGATGACTTTTCAAATGTTCTAATGTCGGATTATCACAGATAAGTTCACATGATATGTCTCGGTTATGACGCTTAAGAGTATATACCGACAGAAGCAACTGCTCGGAATAATAATCATTTTCACTGCTTATAAGCACATATACCGCTTTATTGATCATAATTTTAATTTTGCTTTCAAATAATTGACCACAAATTCCCGATCGGAACCTTTCAGGACTGTAAAAAACGAAATTACAAACCCAATAGAAGCAGTAAACACCACTCCGGCAAACAGGCTCATCCAGCCGGATGAAAGAAATGCATGCTTAACCATCAATGAAATAGATGTGACAATTGCTACATTCACCACATTTCTTATTATAGGAGGATAGAATGTCCATCTGTCATATCCAAGACATGTGGCACCATATATCGGAAGGAAAGTCGTGACTCTTATTGTGCCATATATATTCCTAATCAATGCAAGAGCTATCAACCGGTTCATATTATCGTCAATAACAAACATTGCCACCATAACAGTAACAAATATCATAATTGAATTATAAAATAGATTCAACGAAGACTTTCTGAGTTTATTGGTAATTGTAAATATGTTCCATAAAGGCTCTTGCGGCAACCCGAAAACCATTCCGATCGAACATAGACATGTGAGCATATAGAGAAGTCCCGAATCTTCGCCAGGCATCCACACATTATATATGATATCACCATAAGCGAATATGATACTCGATGGAATACAGCAAAGCAACCCTGTGAGTCGAACCGACTGTAACAGAGCTTTTTTCAACGCCTCAAAATCTCCAATTGCATAAAGTCTGGTAAACTCCGGTGCATAATTCCCGGATATTATACTGAAAAAACTTAATATCAGCATGGGGATTGTCAGTACGATTGACAATAATCCCATAGCCGAAGCACTGATAAAAAGGTTGGCCAATAACAGATCAACACCTCTCGACAATATGTCACTGATTCTTGTCAAGATATTCCAGGCACCGGCTGATATCACTTCCATAAGTTTCTTCAGATCAAAGAATTCAAATTTTATCTGAAGTTCCGGTGTAAGCACCCTATAAAAATAATAATTTGCTGACAGAGTGTACAGATTCATTATAACCATTGTAATTCCTACGTACCACAACTTGGCAGGCAACAGCCCGAACAACAAAAGCAGCAACACCACACGCAGGAAACTTCCGGCCATATTCCTGACATTTGTAACATCCAGCCGATTTCTTATAAAAGCTCCTACTGAAATAACCCCTGTCATCAATCCGATACATGACGAGATGCCAAGCATCAGAAACAACGCTTTTACGTCACTTACCAAATTTTCAGGAATATCAATCAGATATTGCAGATAAACAGATGCAATTATAACACCAATTAAAATAATGCCAGACATCAACAGATTAGCATAAAAAATTGATGACATATAGCCATTTGCTTCACTTAGATTCCCCTCATGAACTTTGACCGTCACGAAACGCCCTGACATCGAATTTATTGCAATAGTCAGTATCGCAGTATAGCTTATCAGATTATTCGAAAGGCCTATGAATCCGTAGGCAGCCATTCCAAGTTTGCTGACTATAAACGGAGTCAGAAAAAAGGCTACGCACAAATTAAGCACAAACACACAGATTCCTGACAACATGTTGATAGCCATCTGTCTGTGTGTCGCACGTTCTTTAAGTGATATATTCAGACTCATTGTTTTTCTCTGATATTATCTGCTCCACAGATAGCAGAATACACACTATCCATTGCCTTTTCAGGCTGAAACATTCCCGAACGCATCAATGCCTGCGATTCATAATAGGCATAGCGGGCGTCTGATTCCAGCAACTCTTTAACCTGTAATGCAATCTCCTTTTCATCCATAGAAGTGAGCAGCCCTGCGTCTTCCGCAAGCAGCTCTGTCGGGCCGGTTATCCGCGTGGCGACGATCGGCTTTCCAAGACACAGCGCTTCAGCCACAACCAAAGAAAATCCCTCGGCATCAGACGTCAGCACAAAAACATCAGCATTCTTTACAAGCGGATATGGATTTGACCGGAAGCCACAGAACACAATCCGGTCACCGACATTCAGCTCTACGGCCAGTCTGCGCAGATCCGCTTCCAGTTCTCCTTCTCCGACAATCCAGGCCTCGACATCGACACCATGTTCATGCCATAGCTCTGCGACAACACGGATCAGACGGTCCTGACGCTTTTGCCTGGCAAGACGTCCGACATTACAGATCACAAATTCATGAGACCTTGAAACCGGACATTCTTCCGATGCGAGTTTTATGATATTGTCCTTCTCGATCAGATTGTAAATGACACGAGATTTGAAAGCGCGCCCGAACAAACTGAAAAACGCATCACGAGCGCTGCCGGACACAAAGACAATTTCGTCCATGCCGTCATAGGCTGCGGCCTCATGGTCCACAGTCTTGAAAAAACCTGCCGAATAATGGTTGGCCAACATGTCGGTATGGACCCATGATATATTTCGTGCGGCTCTTGACCTGAGCAGCGAATGGACAGCCACACTCCAGCCTTCCATAAAAGACACAATGCAGTCATATCTGCCCGTCAGACCGAGAGCCTTCCAGAGTTTGAGTCTGTTCCAGTGCTTTTCAGGTATAAATTTCCTTGTCCGGCGGTTGAACAGCAATCGCCATCCGAAACTCATGTCTGCCGCATCGAACACTCTGACTTTTACATTTTCAGGGATCGAAGACAGATAGACACCATATTTCTGGTACAACAGAAGAGTAACTTCGAAACGGTCATAATCAAAGCGGTTCAAAATATCGCTAAGAACCTTTTCGGCGCCACCGCCGGCAAGAGAGTACTGGATTATGAGAAGTTTCTGTTTCATGTTCGGTCTCGCTTGTGTCTAAGAGGTCAGAGTTAAACCGTTTCTAAAATATCCGTCCTCCGGATGATCAAAAAAAGCGGAGAACGCTACTATCATAAAAAGTCACAGACAGGCAGTCTGACCATTGAGCCAACTGCCTGTCTATGAGGCCGGAGCGGCAAACGAGGCTCGAACTCGCGACCCTCAGCTTGGGAAGCTGATGCTCTACCAACTGAGCTACTGCCGCATTGCATATCGCGTTTTTACGGATGCAAAAGTAAGTGTTTTTTCCGAATTCATGAAATATTCAAAGGCTTTTATTGCGTCTTTTCTTTTATTTTCACAATTGTTTATTCACTACTCTCACGGAAATGATTTACCTTTGCAGATAGAATGGATCGCCGTCATTTCTGTAAAATAGCATCACTTGCTGCCGGTGCGCTCGGTTTGGGAGCTGTACCGGCAATAGCGTCTGTAACCACCGCGCCGGCCTCTGCTGACTCCGGATCGCTGTCGACTCCGATGCCCTCGCCCGGCTGTCGGGTCTCGATAATCCGACGGGAATGTCATCAGGACCTCCAGGCCATCTTCCTTGATGATCCGGACACAGGTCCATGTCAATTGTTCAGTAGCGGCGATGAGTTCCGCTTCAGTGCAGGTGACTGCTGTCCGGCCGGATTCTGCCCGCGGTTATGGGCCACCATCTGCGCTGCTATAAGCCAACCGGGCTGCATCCGATCACTGAAAGAGGAGACCATGGTCATCTCCTGCCCCGACGGCACTCGTCCGGTGATAGTCCGGATCGACATTCCGAAGCAAAACGCCTGAAACATTCACTTCTCACGTTTTTCCACACATGAAAAAACTTCCGATTTTTGCTGCCCTGGCCGCCATTATACTTTCAGCCTGTGGCAATTCAAATGATTGCGGATCTTCCGCATGCCAGACATCATCAGCTGATGCCGCCATCAAGAACATCATGACCCGCACCAGTGTGCGAGACTATACCGACGCTCCGGTTTCCGAAGCGACAATTGACACACTCCTCCGTGCCGGCATGGCCGCCCCCACAGCGCGCAACCGCCAGCCGTGGAAATTCTTAGTTGTCAACGAGCGTGCCAGTCTTGACTCTCTCGCACACGGCAACTGGAAACCTGCCGCCAAAGCCCAGGCCGCAATCATTGTCTGCGGCGATCTCTCCGATCCGCTTGAAGGCGAAGGCAGGGATTATTGGGTGCAGGACTGCTCGGCGGCTACCGAAAACATTCTTCTTGCCGCAAATGCCGTAGGCCTCGGCGCTGTCTGGTGTGGCTGCTACCCTATCAGCGAACGGGTAGCCCTTGTCAGAGAGCTTTTTGACCTGCCTGAGGAAATTGTCCCCCTGAGCCTGGTAATGCTCGGATATCCCAATGGCGAACAGACTCCGAAAGACAAGTATAAAGCAGATAATATCCACTACAACAAATGGTAAAATGCCATTTTAGGTTATTCGGGAAATAATTTGTACTTTTGCAAAAATTTTTCGGATAACACCTTAAAATATATACAAAGTAGCGTTAAACATAATCCAAAAAGATAGCCTTTTTAGAAAAAACATAGACCAATGGCAAAAAGATTCCCTGAATACAGCGGCTTGAACCTGCCGGAAATCAATGACTCGGTGCTTGAGAAATGGAGCGCCGAAGATGTGTTCGCCCGCACAATGTCGGAGCGCGAAGGATGTCCCTCATTCGTATTTTTTGAAGGTCCTCCATCCGCTAACGGCAAACCCGGTATCCACCATGTTCTTGCCCGTACCATCAAAGACATTTTCTGCCGCTACAAGACAATGCAGGGCTTCCAGGTCAAGCGCAAAGCCGGCTGGGACACCCACGGCCTGCCTGTCGAGCTGGGAGTTGAAAAAAATCTCGGAATCACCAAAGAAGACATCGGAAAGAAAATATCTGTCGACGAATATAACGCCGCCTGCCGCCGCGAGGTGATGAAATACACCAACGAGTGGGAAGATCTCACCCGCCGCATGGGCTATTGGGTCGACATGCCGAACGCCTATATCACCTATGACAACCGATACATCGAATCTGTCTGGTGGCTGCTCGGCGAACTCTATAAAAAAGGCTATCTCTACAAAGGCTACACGATCCAGCCCTACTCTCCCGCCGCAGGCACCGGCCTCAGCTCTCATGAGCTTAACCAGCCCGGATGCTACCGTGACGTGAAGGACACCACCTGTATCGCCCAGTTCCGTGTGGTCGACGACAACGCCCCGGCTCTCGCGCCCTACCGCGACATCCTCTTCAAGTGGGGAACTCCCTACTTCCTGGCCTGGACCACCACTCCCTGGACTCTCCCTTCGAACACGGCTCTCGCCGTCGGACCGGAAATCGTCTACAACATTGTCCGCACATACAACCCCTATTCAGGCAAGCCCGTCACAGTCGTTGCCGCAGACGCCCTCATGGGTTCACTGTTCAACGCCAAAGCCAAGGACCTCACGCTTGACAGCTACTCGAAAGGTGACAAGCTCGTCCCCTTCGAGGTTGTGGCTCAGGTCAAAGGCCTTGACCTCGTCGGCATCAACTATGAGCAGCTCCTCCCGTGGGTCAATCCCGGCGAAGGCGCATTCCGCGTCATCCCCGGCGACTATGTGACGACCGAAGACGGTACAGGCATCGTGCACATCGCAGGCACCTTCGGCGCAGATGACCTTCGTGTGTCGAAGCAAAACGGCATTCCCCCGCTCCACCTCATCGACCGTGACGGCAACATCCGCCCGATGGTCGATCTGACCGGCCGCTTCTACCTCCTCTCCGACCTCGATCCGAAGTTCGTGGAGGAAATGGTTGACGTTGAGGCCTACACCCCCTGGCAGGGCCAGTATGTCAAAAACGCCTACGACTCCGCCGCAACAGAAGAGACCGAAACCCTCGACGTGAAGATCTGCATGGAGCTGAAAGCCACCGACAAGGTCTTCAAGATCGAAAAGCATACCCACAACTACCCCCACTGCTGGCGAACCGACAAGCCGGTGCTCTACTACCCGCTTGACTCTTGGTTCATCAAGACAACCGCCGTGCGCGAACGCCTGATGCAGCTCAACGACGGCATCAAGTGGAAACCGGCCTCAACCGGAAGCGGACGTTTCGGCAAATGGCTTGAAAACCTTCAGGACTGGAACCTCTCCCGCAGCCGCTATTGGGGCACTCCGCTGCCGATCTGGCGCACTGAAGACGGTGCCGAAGAGCTTTGCATCAGCTCTGTCGAGCAGCTCTACAACGAGATCGAACGTGCCGTAGAGGCCGGACTCATGGCTGAAAACCCCTACAAGAAAGCTGGCTTTGTCCCCGGCGACTATGAAAAGGCCAATTATGAGAAAATCGACCTCCACCGCCCCTATGTGGACGACATCGTCCTGCTCTCACCCTCCGGCAAAGCCATGCACCGCGAAAAAGACCTCATCGACGTCTGGTTCGACTCCGGCTCTATGCCTTATGCCCAGATCCACTACCCCTTCGAAAACAAGGAGGCCTTTGACAACCGCGAAGTCTATCCCGCCGACTTCATTGCCGAAGGCGTGGACCAGACACGCGGATGGTTCTTCACCCTCCATGCGATCGCCGGCATGGTCTTCGATTCGATTTCCTACAAGACCGTGATCTCCAACGGCCTCGTGCTTGACAAATACGGCAACAAAATGTCGAAGCGCCTCGGCAACGCAGTTGACCCCTTCGGACAGATCGGCCAGTACGGCGCAGATCCCGTCCGCTGGTACATGATCTCCAACTCATCTCCCTGGGACAACCTGAAATATGACGAGAAAGGCGTTCTGGAGACTTCCCGCAAGCTCTTCTCGACCCTCTACAACACATACAGCTTCTTCGCGCTCTACGCCAACGTGGACAACTTCGATCCCGCCGCACCCCAGGTGCCGGTTGAAAAGCGTCCCGAAATCGACCGCTGGATCCTCTCGCTGCTCAACAGCCTGATCAAGGAAGTCACAGAAGCACTCGACGACTACGAACCGACACGCGCCGCACGTGCGATCGGCGAATTCGTCGGCGACAACCTCTCCAACTGGTATGTGCGCCTCAACCGCAAGCGTTTCTGGGGCGGCGACATGACCGAGGACAAGCTCGCGGCATATCAGACACTCTACACCTGTCTGCACACCGTCACCCTCCTCATGGCTCCCTTCGCACCCTTCTTTGCCGACCGTCTCTACCGCGACCTCACCGGCTCTGAAAACTCGATCCACCTCGACCGCTATCCCGTGGCCGACAGCGCTCTTATCGACCCGGATCTCGAAGAACGCCAGAAACTTGCCCAGGACATCACCTCGATGGCCCTCGCACTGCGCCGCAAGGTCAACCTCAAAGTGCGTCAGCCCCTCCACTCGATCATGGTGCCTGTGGCCGACGAAAAGCGCCGTGCGGCAGTAGAAGCCATCATGGATCTCGTCAAGAGCGAAATCAATGTCAAGGATCTCAAGATCGTCGGCAATGACGAAGGCATTCTCGTCAAGAGCGTCAAACCCGACTTCAAGAAACTCGGCCCGAAATTCGGCAAGAACATGAAGGCCGCAGCCGAGATCATCAAGAACCTCGACGCCAAGTCAATCGCAGCGCTCGAACGTGATGGCCGACTCGCCTTCGACCTTAACGGCACAACCGCCGAAGTCGAACTGTCGGATGTAGAGATCATCTCCGAGGACATCCCAGGATGGCTCGTGGCCAACGAAGGCAACCTCACGATTGCCCTTGACGTGACCGTCACCCCCGAACTCAGACGCGAAGGCATCGCGCGCGACATCGTCAACCGCATCCAGAACATCCGCAAAGCCCGCAATTACGACATCACAGACCGCATCCGCCTCATCTTCGCCCCCGGCGCCGAGACCGATGACGCAATCCGTGACTTCTCCGACTACATCTCGCGTCAGGTGCTCGCCACCTCTCTTGAGATCGCACCGGTCGAAGGAGATGGGGTCGAGGAACTTTCGATGGACGATGTCACCGCCAATGTGCTCATCACCCTTGACAAGTAAAATCGTCTTATTACCGACAATCTATATAATACCAACTTCACCAACCCCTTAGTCCAATGAGTGAAAAGACCCGTTACACCGATGAGGAGCTCCTTGAATTCAAGGAGCTGATCCTCCAGAAGCTTGAAAAGGCACAGAAAGAATATGACTCTCTGCGCGGCCTCATCAACAACACGGACGGAAACGATACTGCCGATACCTCACCTACCTTCAAGATTCTTGAAGAGGGTGCAAGCACACTTTCGAAGGAAGAAGCCGGACAGCTTGCCCAGCGCCAGAAAAAGTTCATCCAGCACCTCCAGAACGCTCTCATCCGCATTGAGAACAAGACCTACGGAGTCTGCTGCGAAACCGGCGAACTCATCCCGAAGGAACGTCTCCGCGCCGTGCCTCACGCCACTCGCAGCGTTGAAGCCAAAAACTCACAGAAGAAAAAGTAGTCCCCACCACTCGATGCTTAAACGCCGTACCGCCATAGCAACCCTGATCATGGTCCTCGTCGTAGTGATCGATCAGGCAGTCAAAATATGGATCAAGACACATTTTTATCTGGGAGAAGATCTGAAAATCTTCTCCTGGTTTCACTTGTATTTCATTGAAAACAACGGAATGGCCTTCGGAATGGAGCTTGGGAGCAAACTCGCCCTCACCCTGTTCCGCATAGTGGCAGTCGGCTTCCTCATCTGGTACATCATCAGTATCCGCGCACTCCGGTCGGTTCCGACAGGCTATATCGTATGCCTGGCATTCATAACCGCCGGAGCTGCCGGCAACATTTTCGACTGCGTGTTCTACGGCCTGATCTTCAACAACCCCATGCCCCCTCAGGTGGCCACAATGTTTCCGGAAGCCGGAGGCTATGCCCCTGTATTTCTCGGCAAGGTTGTCGACATGCTCTACTTTCCGCTCTTCAGCTTCATCTGGCCCGAATGGATGCCCTTCGTAGGAGGTCAGGAATTTCTGTTTTTCCAGCCGATATTCAACATTGCCGATGCAGCCATCTCCTGCGGAATCATCGTCCTGATCCTTTTCTACCACCGCTACATCCTCGGACCTAAAGCACTGGCCGAACTGCCGGAAAAAAGCTGACCGCCGGATCCGGACATCCTAACCGAATAACACTCCCCCCCATACCACCCCAAC
>NZ_JAIDEN010000037.1 GCF_029054785.1 Duncaniella sp. | reverse complement strand
CTTCAGCAGGAAGTCATAGTCGCCGGAAATGTTGTAGCATTCGGCTATTTCCGGGATCTCTTTAACGGCTTTCATGATGCGGAGAGCGTTTTCCTGAGTGTGCTGCTTCATTTTCAGATAGCAGAAAGCCACGAATCCGCAGTCGATTTTATCGGCATCGAGCACCGCGACATAGCGTTTGATGTAGCCGTCACGTTCGAGGCGCTTGACGCGTTCGAAGGTAGGAGTAGGGGAGAGGTGGATTGCGGCTGCAAGTTCTTTGTTGGTCATGCGGCAGTCGTGTTGCAGGCAGTCGAGGATGCGGAGGTCTATCGCGTCAAGTGATGAGGTCTGAGTCATAGTCTTATGTGTCGGTTAAAAGATTGTGTGGGGATCGGTTTGTGAATCTGTTTAGAATAATATTCTTTTAAAACTGAGAATTTAGATTTTTATAGTATGAAATATCTATAATTGCATGCTAAATTAGTGATATTTCCTGTATTTTGCAAATTTATTGGAAAAATATTTTGGATATGGTAATTTTGCCGTGAAAATCATTACGCCAATTTAAAGATATTGCCGTCTATGTCAGAAAACAAGTTACATTTCGAAACGCTTCAGCTTCACGTGGGTCAGGAAACACCGGATCCGGCAACAGATGCCCGCGCGGTACCTATATATCAGACAACCTCATACGTGTTCCGCAATTCCGAGCATGCGTCTGACCGTTTTGCCCTTCGCGATAACGGCAATATCTACGGACGTCTGACAAATTCGACCCAGGAGGTTCTTGAGAAGCGCATCACAGCGCTTGAAGGTGGTGTGGCAGGGCTTGCAGTTGCAAGCGGCGCGGCTGCCATCAGCTATGCGCTTGAAAATCTGCTTCAGGTCGGAGACCATGTGCTTGCGGCTGACAATCTCTATGGCGGTACGTCGAACCTCATCAGCCATACACTGGCACCAAGAGGAATCGAGAGCACCTTTGTCGATGTGCGTGATTTCGACCTTGTCGAGCGCAGCATAAAGCCCAACACCAAGGTGCTGTTCGTTGAGACATTCGGCAATCCGAACTGCGATGTGACCGACCTTGACAGGCTTTCGGAGATAGCCCACCGTCATAACATCCCACTGATTGTCGACAATACTTTCGGCACTCCTTTCCTGATCAGGCCGATCGAGCACGGGGCTGATATAGTTGTCCACTCGGCCACGAAGTTTATCGGAGGCCACGGCACCAGTCTCGGCGGCATCATCGTTGACTCCGGCAGATTCGACTGGAAATCGGATCCTGAAAAATTCCCGACACTGGCAAAGCCAGATCCCAGCTATCATGGCGCGATCTTTACGGATGTTGCCGGAGAGGCCGCTTTCGTCACCCGTATCAGGGCGGTCCTTCTGCGCGATACCGGCGCCGCCATCTCTCCTTTCAATGCGTTTCTGCTGCTTCAGGGAGTCGAGACCCTGTCGCTGCGTCTTGAAAGGCATGTGGCCAACGCGCTGAAAGTCGTGGAATTCCTCTCGTCACACCCGAAGGTTGCCAAGGTCAATCATCCGTCACTCGCCGATCATCCCGACCACGCCCTTTACAACAAACTATATCCTCAGGGAGCGGGCAGCATCTTCACCTTCGAGGTGAAAGGCTCGCAGGAAGAGGCCTGGCGCTTTATTGACGCGCTTCAGATCTTCTCGCATCTCGCCAATGTGGCGGATGTGAAAAGCCTTGTGATCCATCCCTACACCACCACACACTCCCAGCTGACCCCTGAGGAACTTGAACGCCAGCATATAACACCTGCTACGGTCCGCCTGAGCATTGGCACCGAGCATATTGACGACATACTTGCCGACCTTGGGCAAGCACTCGAAAAAGTATGAGAATTTTGATGTTTTTTCAGAGGAAATCTGCCATGCGCATCCTTATTTAGCATGTTATTTCAATTATTCCAATTTAACACTTGACATCCTTATAAACCTTGTCGAACTGATACTCGCACATGTCGGCCTTCAGAGATCGTGAGATTCTCGTCGGTAACGGTCATGTAAAACAAATGGCAGATTTCCTCTACTTTTTAAAACGTTCCCCTAAGTCGTTAAGGGTTTAACCCGGTTTGCTGTCTCTATGACTTAGGGGCGTTTTATTTTTAGAGGTTGTTTAAAAACAAGAGTAAAAATCTGAGTGGTGTGTCTTTTAGATAAATTGTTGTAAATGAGAAAGGAGCATAGCGAGCTATGCGACTGACGGATTTCAACAATTTAGCAAAAGAGACACCAAGGCTCAGGTAATTTTAAACTATTGAAAGATGAAATTATTGACAGAAGAAAAAACAATACTTTCGCTCAGATTTTAACTATTGTTATTAAACGACCTCTTAGAAGTAAAGACAGATTGGTGAATAAAAGAGTTACTTAGGACTTGATTTCAGAGGTAGCTTAAGAAGATTCGTTCGTCAATAGGATGAGTGTCGGAAATTTTTTGGCGCAGACGTCTGCGGGTAGTGTAAAGAGTGTTGCGGTTAAGATCAAAAAACATCAGTATGACAGGCACGGGAAGTTTAAGAGTGGAGCAGACAAATATATGGTATTCCTTATCTGTAAGTCCTGGCATCTGATTGCGAAAACGGGTCATGATACCATCATTTTCGTTGTCGGCAAGATATTCCAGAAAGATATGAAAGTCCGGAGTGCTTACAAAATCTTTGATTTCACGTTCTACGTTGTCAGCTGTTTTGCTTTTGATGGATTCTTTCTGGTTTGACTCGTAGTAGGTTTCACAAAGGACACGAATGGTGTCAAGATGTTTTCGTGTGATTGAAAAACGATGGGTATTGTCGTTTTGACATGTTGCCGGTTGTGTCTGCGTTTCGCAGATTGCAGCACGTTCGGAGTTCCGTTCGTTCAGTATGGACTCCAATTCATCGGCAAGAGCGATGATTTGTTCGTCTTTGCGCTTTTGAATCTTTTGGCTATGGCTGACAAAGGCTGATGCCCAGACGCCACCGGATATAACAAGGAGTATCAGAAATGTCAGTTTTGTCACATTATTCTGATGGGCAAGTTCCATTACTTTAATCTCGTTCTCATGGTATTCGCAGACTGAGCTATGAACGTCTTGACGTATTATTTTGCCAAGTGCAGAATCCGTTTCTTCAAAGATTTTTTTTAATTGATGATAGGCTTCGTCAGTATAGCCGGTTTCATATAAGACCTCGAATGGAATTTCTGCTTTTTCACCATATCTGATTTTAGCAGAATCAATCAGAAGCTGTGCGGCTTCGTGATTGCCTGACTGCCATAGAGCGTCGATATACAGCCAATATTGCTTTGGGGTAGTTTGATCGGGAAACAATTCAATATACTTGTTGTAATAATCGGCTGCTTCCTTATAGTTTTTTAATCTATGATGGCTGTGTGCGATAAGGTCATAGGCATATCTGATAAATATTGAATCATTTCTTCGGATTGCATCTGACAGAATCAATGTAGAAACCTGTAATGATTCAGCATTGCGTTTGGCATTATTGAGCGAATTGGCAAATTCTAAATTCTGAAACTGAAGATTTATAGAGTCTCCGCTCTGTTTAAAAGTCAGACAGGCAAGGCTGTCATATTTGGCGGCTTCGGAGAAAGCATAGATCTTGCCGTATATTCTTGCTATTTTTGATTGCACACGTCCAAGCCACAACGGTTGGTTATGTGATTGTGCAAGATGTTCTGCTTGGATAAGGTTTGTAATAGCCTCGGAATATTTATGGGCAGTTGTATTTATGACACCTGAATAGTAATGAGCCAACATTCTCTCGTATGGATAGGATGACCGGTTGGCGTCGTAATATCTAACCGCGATATTGATTAAAGAGTCAGAAGTCTCGTCAATAAAATTCTTATGTCTTGCCTGAGTCAGATATAGAGCAAATTGAGCCAGCAGGCGTTCGGATTTTATCTCTGACGGATTGATTGATGTGAGTATTTTTAAGGCCGAGTCCGGTTTTTCATCCATAATCATGGCTGAAATTTTGATGTTCTTGTCGATCTTCCGGTACACATGGTTAAATCCAAGAAATATGGCTGATGAAATTATTAGTATGAGAATTGTGTAAATTACTTTTTTCATTTAAGAAATGTTCGGATTGTAGGCAAATGTATGCAAATTTGCACATGTGACATTTATTGACGAAGTGATACAAATTTATGATATAATGTAAGACAATCCAAAAATTTTTATGAAAAATATAGAAGGATTGAATCCAGCAATCATTATTCAGTCAATTCTTCAGGTGATTAGAATCCCCTCAATGTTTGGATTCAAGGAAGCATGAAAGAAAAGCGTTGTAACATAATTTAACTTAAATAAGAGCTAATGTTAAATCTTGCAGTGGCGTTTATGGATAAATAAATTAGCGATAGGTTATGCTCTAAACGGGTGAACAAAAAATAGAAATTGTTCAGCGTTTTAGTTTGGTGATAATCAAAGAGTAATATGCTATTGAACAATGTGCGATAAGCTCTTGCGGGCTAAAATGAACGGTTCTAATTTTGCCGGTGAAAGTAAAATTTTCGAGAACTGCGCTTAAACAATCTCGGATTCAGAATAAATTTATTGTATAATCTTAAAACCGTTTTGTATATGATTATGTCTTATCTGTCATCGCCTGCGATGGTTAATAAAATATCTTTTGCGTTGGGATGGGTTCTGGTTATCGCTATGGCTTCATGGCCGGGTTCACTGGCTATACAGATAGTTATGACAATACTTTCCATTCTGTTTATCATAACCGCAATACTGTGTGCGGTCACACACGGAAAGTTGTTAATTTTTAGCAACGATATCAGCCGGAATAAACTTGTCAACATTTCGCTGTGTTTGGCGTGGATAGCGGGTTTTGTATTCGCGGGATTTTCCGACCCTCTGGTAAAGGAGTCGATCTGCAATGCAGCGACTGTGATACTGATAACAGGATTGCTTTTCTATCCGTCGACCGGTGGTGTATCGAAGCCGGAAGGGGATTGAGCCTGCCGGTTTTTTGCCTCGAAGACAGAGGCATGTGTCATGATAAAAAACGCAACTTCCTTGCCGCCATGTGAAAAATGGTAGGGAAGTTTCGTTATATAATCAAATTTCTGTGTAACTTTGTAGCTCTAAAATGTAATAAAATCAAAGATATGGATTTGTTTGACAAAATCTCAGCCGACATAAAGAGCGCGATGCTCGCCCGCGAGAAGGTGCGACTTGAGACCCTCCGTGGAATCAAAAAAGAATTTCTTGAAGCCAAGACCGCCAAGGGTGGCGACGGATCGCTCACCGACGAGCAGGCCACGAAGATCCTTGCAAAAATGGCCAAGCAGCGTCGCGAAACCGCTCAGATCTATGACGAACAGAACCGAATTGATCTTCGCGACAACGAGTTGGCCGAGGCAGCTGTTATAGAAGAGTATCTTCCCAAACAGCTCACCGAAGAAGAGCTCATCGCCGAACTCAAAAACATAATTGCCGAGACCGGCGCTTCGTCAGCCAAGGAAATGGGCAAAGTCATGGGTGTGGCTTCGAAGAGACTGGCCGGACGTGCGGACGGTAAGGTGATTTCTGCCAAGGTCAGAGAACTTCTTGCCTGACGGCCCGCGACAGAGAAACATAGAGAGTAAAAAAATCAACGTATTCCGAAATACATACAGGAAAAATGCTTACCCTTCAGCAGATCAAAGAGGATCCCGAACGCATCATAGCGCGCCTCGCCGTCAAAGGATTCGACGGAAAACAGGGAGTCAATGATGTTATTGATTTCGATGACGAGCGCCGCTCACTTCAATATCAGAACGACACTCTCGCAGCCGAACTAAAGAAATATGCCGACTCGATCGGACGCCTGATGAAAGAAGGCCGCCGCGAAGAGGCTGACGAAGCCAAGAAGAAGGTTGCTGAGATCAAGGCTCAGCAGAAAGAAGTGGCTGACCGTCTGGCAGTCACTGAGAATGCCATCCGCGACATTCTGCTCGGCATGCCGAACATCCCTTGTGACGCGGTGCCCGAAGGCAAGACCGCGGAAGACAATGTCGTTGAAAAGACCGGAGGCCCGATGCCTGAACTTCCGGCAGATGCGCTGCCCCACTGGGAACTTGCAAAGAAATACAACATCATAAATTTCGACCTCGGTGTGAAGATCACCGGTCCCGGTTTCCCGGTCTATATCGGCAAGGGTGCGCGTCTGCAACGCGCTCTCATCCAGTTCTTCCTGGACCGTGCAGGCGATGCCGGCTATCTTGAAATCCAGCCTCCCTACGTTGTCAACGAAGCCTCAGGCTACGGCACAGGCCAGCTTCCCGACAAGGAAGGCCAGATGTATTTCATCAATGAAGACAAGCTCTACATGATCCCCACCGCGGAAGTGCCTGTGACCAACATCTACCGCGATGTGATCATTCCCGGCGATGAACTTCCGAAGAAAAACTGCGCTTACTCGGCATGTTTCCGCCGTGAGGCCGGTTCCTACGGCAAGGATGTGCGCGGTCTGAACCGTCTGCACCAGTTCGACAAGGTTGAGATTGTCCGCATCGAGAAGCCTGAAAACTCCTATGCCGCACTGGAAGAGATGAAAGACCATGTGCAGGGACTGCTCGAATCACTTGGTCTGCCCTGGCACATCCTGCGTCTCTGCGGCGGCGACATGAGCTTCACCTCGGCCATCACATTTGACTTTGAAGTCTATTCGGCAGCCCAGGGCCGCTGGCTTGAAGTATCGTCAGTCTCCAACTTCGAGACATATCAGGCAAACCGTCTGAAATGCCGCTATCGCGGAGAAGACAAGAAAACCCACCTCTGCCATACGCTCAACGGATCGGCGCTCGCACTTCCGCGCATCATGGCAGCCATCCTCGAAAACAACCAGACACCTCAGGGCATCGTTGTTCCGGAATGTCTGCGCAAATACACCGGCTTCGATATCATTGACTGATCGGTCAGACCGCAGTCACTGATGTCAGATATTCTGAATTGACCGCTCCTCTCGCCGTCCGAGGGAGGCGGTCAATTCAAACATTGAGGCCCGGAAGGTGTTTAGAAAATAACAGTTGTTATTCCCCTCCCCTAAAACCCAATTCCTATGGAATCAACACGTCAAGCAAAAATATCACGTCTCCTTCAGAAGGAGCTGAGTGAAATCTTCCGTCAGCAGACAGCAAAGACCCACGGCACGCTTGTGTCAGTGAGCACCGTGCGTGTCTCGCCGGACCTGAGTGTGGCCAAGGCCTATCTTTCGATCTTCCCGTCGGAGAAGTCGCAGGAGCTTCTTGAAAGCATCCGCGAAAGCGCTAAGACAATACGCTATGAACTCGCACAGCGTGTGCGCTTCCAGTTGCGTAAATGTCCTGAACTTTCGTTCTATATCGACGACTCTCTGGACTACATTGACAACATCGACAAACTTCTCACCAAATAGCCGACAAAACAACAACGGATGCCCGCTCTCAGGATCGCCATACGCTATTTGCTTGCCCGTAAAAGCCACACGGCTGTCAACGTCATCTCCTATATCTCGATGGCGGGGATCGCAGTGGCCGCAATGGCGATGATCTGTGTGCTTTCCGTTTTCAACGGCTTTTCGGATCTTGCCTCCGACAGGCTCTCGCTTGTCGACCCGGATGTGAAGATCACAAGGGCCGACGGCAAGATAATCATGTCGGCTGACTCACTGGCCCGCGCCGTTGAATCATCGGCTGGAGTGGCCAGGGCTGTGCCTACGCTCAGTGCGCAGGCGCTGGCCGTGTTCGGCGACGTTCAGTCGCCGGTCAATGTGGTCGGAGTTCCGGCTGACTACGGGAGAGTGTCGGAAATCGGCTCTCTCGTGATTGACGGAGAGATGGACATGTCGGCGGACCACCGTCTGCCGGGCGCACTTCTGAGCATCGGGACAGCGATGCAGCTTGGCGCGCGCCCCTCGTCGGAACATGCGATGCTGCTTACCGTCCCCAGACGTCTCGGACGTATCAATCCGGCCTTCCCTCTGGCGGCTTTCTGTACGGACACCCTTTTTATAAGCGGTGTCTATCAGACCAATCAGGCGGAACTCGACAATGACATGATCTTCATCCCGCTTGAGTCGGCCCGGCGTCTGCTCGACTACTCTGAAGAGGCGTCGGCCATCGAGATAGGACTTGAGCCGGGGGCTGAGGCCGATGCGGTTGTGAAGACACTCGGCGAGACACTCGGAAGCGACTATGTGGTCGCAGACCGTCTGCGTCAGCAGTCCCACTCATTCAGAATGATCTCGATCGAAAAGTGGATCACCTTCCTGATGCTTGTTTTCGTGCTGCTGATGGCCTCGTTCAACATCCTGTCGTCACTCTCGATGCTTATTATAGAAAAGGAGGAGAGTCTCAGGATTCTAAGCTCGCTCGGCGCACCGCTGGGCATGATCCGCAGGATCTTCCTCTATCAGGGAACGCTCGTGGCTGTTACCGGCGGAGTGATCGGAATTCTGACCGGAGTGATACTCTGTCTGCTTCAGCAGCATTACGGGCTGATCACTCTCGGCGGAGATCATTCGCAGATGTCAATAGTAACATATCCTTGTAATCTCCGGATCGGAGATGTGCTTGTCACCTCGGCAGTTGTATTGGTGATGGGGCTGCTTTCAGGCCTGATCTCCTCGCGCGGTGTCAGAAGCGTCAGTCTCCGTATGGCATAAAAATGTAGAATCAAAAAATATACCACAAATAGAACCCAACTCTTCATCGCTATGGCAACTCAGAACTCACATAGATATTGCGTAATAATGTGTGGCGGCGTCGGAAGCCGTTTCTGGCCCTACTCACGAGAGGACCGTCCAAAACAGTTCATCGACTTTCTCGGAACCGGACGCTCGCTTCTTCAGATGTCGTATGACCGCATACTCCCACTGGTGCCTAAAGAAAATGTGCTGGTGGTCACAAATGAAAAATATGCCCCGCTTATCCGCGAGCAGCTTCCGGACCTGCTGCCGGAAAACATATTGCTCGAACCGGCCCGCCGCAACACGGCGCCTTGCATCGCCTGGGCGGCGTTCCACATAGCGGCGATCGACCCTGCCGCATCCATGATCGTCACTCCGAGCGACCATCTGATCACACGCGAAAGTGTTTTCGAGGAGTGTGTCAGCCGCGGATTCGAATTTGTTGAAAACAATGACGCCCTTCTGACGCTCGGCATCACCCCGACGCGTCCGGAAACGGGCTACGGATATATCCAGATCGGTCAGGAAGCCGAACCGGGCATTCTGAAAGTCAAGACATTTACCGAAAAGCCTAATCTGGAACTGGCCAAAGTCTTTCTGGAAACCGGAGAATTTTTCTGGAATTCCGGAATCTTCCTCTGGCGTGCATCGTCGATCATCGAGGCGCTTCGCAAGCACGATTCGGATCTGACGGTGCGCTTTGACCGCGGAGCCTCTGTTTTCGGAACCCCGCGTGAAGTCGATTTCATCCGTGACAACTTCGCATCGTTCCCCGCCAATTCCATCGACTATGCCGTGATGGAGAAGGCCGACAATGTCTATGTCGAATGTGTCAGCTTCGGCTGGAATGACCTCGGAACCTGGAGCGCGCTGCATGACAACTCGCCTAAAAACGAAAACGGCAACGTAGCCCAGAACTGCAAGGTGCTCACCTATGACAGCACGGGCAATATTTTTGCTGTGCGTGACTCGGAAAAACTGGTGGTCGCCCACGGGCTGAAAGACTATATCGTGGCCGATGCCGGAGACGTGCTTCTGATCTGCCCGAAATCAGAGGAACAGCGCATCAAACAGATGGTCAACGATGTGAGGATCGCATATCTTGACAAATATCTCTGACAAGTCCTCCCAAACCTCTCATCGCATATCCCATTTCCGCCAATCTGTAAAAAAGCCTTTTAGAGGTTGTTTAACAACAAGAGTTAAAATCTGAGTGGTGTATCTTTTAGATAAATTGTTGTAAATGAGAAAGGAGCATAGCGAGCTATGCGACTGACGAATTTCAACAATTTAGCAAAAGAGACACCAAGGCTAAGGTAACTTAAAAAAATCTCACACATGAAATTATCCAACGCAGAAAATATAATACCGTCGCCTGCGAAAGTTTCGGGCGCCTATGACTCTTCATTTCAGTCACATAGCTCGCTATGCTCCTTCAATTCAGAGCCATATCCACCTCAAAACTTTCGCTCAGATT
>NZ_JAIDEN010000036.1 GCF_029054785.1 Duncaniella sp. | reverse complement strand
GGCTACACTATACTCTTGACATCACCTCCGCCCACCGGAAAAATCCGCTGACCCGCAGTTTGCCCGCGACGGCCGCTTGGCAACCTGGGGTAATAAAAAAGATGACCTCAAATTTTGAGGTCATCTTTTTGAGTAGCGAATCTGGGAATCGAACCCAGGTCTCCACCGTGAGAGGGTGGCGTGCTAGGCCACTACACTAAATCGCCATTCACTACTCTTGAAAGGAAATTTTAAGAACTCGCTTGCTCGTCTCCTTTCCGGTTTTAGCACTGCAAAGTTAAGAGCTTTTTTTGAGCAGTGCAAATAAATCGTCGTGTTTTAACATATATTTACAGATTGCTGCCCATTCACGGCCCAAAAACCAAATCGCGTTTCGGATTGTTAAATCATTGACAAGCCCTTTCCCGAATGAATGGCTTTATTTTCGCTATTCCTGGTCATACAGGCGCAATGACCCCGTTGAGAGCCTATGGTTATTCGGAGAAAATGCTTATCTTTGCAATCTTGAAAAAACTCATCACTTTAAAAACAACCTCTTGGTTTCAACTAAAATCTATCACCTAAGATCAATGACTGAAACAGTAACAGACATATTGCCTTCTATCATCGAAGGAATCCGCGACCGCAAAGGACGCAAGATAACAACAGTTGACATGAGCGACATTGACACCGCTGCCGCCCGTCGCTTCGTAATCTGCGAAGGCACATCGACCCAGCATGTCGCAGCCGTGGCTGACAGCATCAGGGAATACCTGCTCGAACACATCGGTGTCAAGCCTTACAACTATGACGGTTATGGCAATTCGACATGGATCGTGATAGACTACGGTGACACGCTTGTCCATGTCTTCCTGCGCGAGACCCGCGATCTCTATGCGCTTGAAGAGTTGTGGAGCGATGCCGTTATCACGGACTATCCCGACGAAGACTGATTAAACACCCTCTAAAAAATCTCGATTTTAACAATGAGTTCACCGACTCCCTCAAATAATCAGAAACCCAAGAAGCCTTTCGGCATAGCTTTCAGCATGTACTGGGCCTATGCCATTATAATAGTGTTTCTTCTTGCGATGCTTTATATAGATGACACCTCAATTGAAAAGGAGGTCAGCTATACGAAGTTCAAAGAGTATGTCACCACCGGAGGTGTGGGCGAGATCACGGTCTTTTCCAACACCAACAAGGCCGAGGCAGTCCTTTCCGACTCTCTGGCACGGACAATTTTCCCTGAGAGCCAGTATAAAGGCGGCAAGGGTACAATCGCCAAGATCATAACCGACATACCTTCTGCCGACAAATTCGAAGATCAGATCGACCTCTGGAATCAGGAGGGGATCAGACACGGCGAAGTCAAATATGACAAATCGTCGGACTACGGCTCTCTGCTCTGGTCCTTCGGTCCGATTCTGCTTCTTGTCGCTTTCTGGTTCATCATGATGCGCCGCATGTCAGGCGGTGCGTCGGGCGGAGGTGCCGGCGGAGTTTTCAATGTCGGCAAATCCAAGGCCAAGATGTTTGAAAAGGGCGAGGGGACCAATGTGACTTTCAAGGATGTCGCCGGTCTTTCCGAGGCCAAGACCGAGATCCGCGAGATTGTCGAGTTTCTCCGCAACCCGCAGCGCTATACCGATCTTGGTGCCAAGATCCCCAAAGGCGCTCTCCTTGTAGGCCCTCCCGGAACGGGTAAGACTCTGCTCGCCAAGGCTGTGGCAGGCGAGGCCAACGTGCCTTTCTTCTCGATGTCAGGTTCTGACTTTGTCGAGATGTTCGTGGGTGTCGGTGCCTCGCGAGTGCGCGATCTCTTCCGTCAGGCCAAGGAAAAAGCGCCGTGCATCGTGTTCATCGACGAGATCGACGCCGTTGGCCGTGCCCGTGGCAAGAATCCTAATATGGGAGCAAATGACGAACGCGAGAACACTCTCAACCAGCTCCTCACAGAGATGGACGGCTTCGGGTCGAACAGCGGTGTGATTATCCTTGCCGCCACCAACCGCGCCGATATTCTCGACAAGGCTCTTCTGCGCGCCGGACGTTTTGACCGTCAGATCAACGTAGATCTTCCAGAACTGAAAGACCGCATAGAGGTGTTCAAGGTCCATCTGCGCAATATCAAGACCGACGATTCTGTCGATGTCGATCTGATGGCCCGTCAGACCGCCGGTTTCTGTGGCGCCGACATTGCCAATGTCTGCAATGAAGCAGCCCTTATCGCCGCCCGCGGCAACAAGAAAGCGGTTGACCGCGACAGCTTCATGGCCGCTATCGACCGTATTATCGGAGGTCTTGAACACAGCTCCAAGATAATCTCTGACGACGAGAAGAAATCCATTGCCATCCATGAGGCCGGCCATGCTACGGTTTCCTGGTTCCTGCAATACTCCAATGAGATGGTCAAAGTCTCGATTGTCCCGCGCGGCATGGCTCTCGGTGCGGCATGGTACATGCCTGAGGAGCGCCAGATCACACCCAAGGAAGCGCTGCTCGATCAGATCTGTATGACCCTCGCAGGCCGTGCAGCCGAGGAACTGACCATCGGCCAGATCTCCACAGGCGCTCTCAACGACCTTGAGAAAGTGACCAAGATGGCCTATGCCATCGTTGTCTACTATGGTATGAGCGACAAGATCCCCAATGTCTGCTACTATGACTCCACCGGCCAGGCCTACGGCTTCTCCAAACCCTACGGAGGCGAACGCGCCAAGCAGATTGACGACGAGGTTTCACGCATCATCAGCGAGCAGTATGAACGCGCCAAGCAGATCCTGCGCGATCATCTCGAAGGCCACGCCAAACTTGCGGAGACGCTGCTGACCAAAGAAGTCATGTATGCCGAAGACCTTGTCAACATATTCGGCAAACGCCCGTGGAAATCCCGCACCGAGGAGATCATGGAACTCCAGGCCGCCCGCGATGCCAAGCGCCTCGAAGAGGAAAAGGCCCGCAGTGAAGCCGAAGGGGCATCTTCGGACAGCGCTGACACCACTGACTCAGACTCCGGATCAGAGGCAGCCGATGCTCCTGCCGTGATTGACGTCGAAGCCTCTGAGACCACTGAGGTCAAGGCTGATGACTCTTCAGATTCCGCAGACGCATCCGATGGCCACATCGGCCCGACTCCTCCGCCATACAACAAGAAATAATCCATCTGACGGATTCCAGTCAAGCTCCGTAGGTGCGACCAAGTTTCGCACCTACGGAGTTTTTTTATGAATTTTTTTGACCGGCTCCGCATTATCGCACCAAAAATGGGGTGGGGCGGTTGTATCTTTGCTGTGTAGTTCGGTTTATGAAACTATCGGAATAAGCAATTTTTAACCCCACTCCTAATTTGTCATGCTCATGAAAACCACTAAGTCAGCCTCCAGACGGGCCGCGGCATTCCCGGTCTCTGAAAAGTTTTATAAGGAAACTGTCAGCCGTATCCACGATTCATTCCGGTCAGTCGCTTCTGCCGATAGTTCCCTTGCGGAGGAGACGGTGAAGGTTGTCAAGGCCTATCTTCTTG
>NZ_JAIDEN010000035.1 GCF_029054785.1 Duncaniella sp. | reverse complement strand
TATACATCCACGTCACCCCGCTTTTAGTGCGATAATGCGGAGAGCAGGCAAAAAAACGGATTTTGAGAGCCGGGCGGGAGCGAACGCAGGGCGGGGAGTGTGAAATTTATTTAAACATAGGTGTTTTTAGGCCACAAGCGGGTTTAAATCGCAGGGCATTTTGGGATAGTTCGCGATATTTTTTGTAATTTTGGGGCTGATATTCACTATTGTCACATCAATCAACACTAACTGCGTGAAAACCAAATCAATCATATTGCTTGCAGTCCTTCTGCTCACCGGCGCCGCCTACGTTTCGGCAGGCACTGACAACGTTGCCGAAGAAGTAGCCTGGGTTGTAGGCGACCAGCCGATCTGGAAATCAGAGATCGAAGAAGCCTATCAGACAATGCTCTACGAGAAGATGCCGATTGCCGGAGACCCCTACTGCGTGATCCCCGAACAGCTCGCCATCGAGAAACTCTATCTCCATCAGGCCGAACTCGACACCGTCGTGGCTCCTGACAGCTGGGTGATGAACCAGGTCGAAGCATATATCAACAACTACATCACCAACTTCGGATCAAAAGAGAAAGTCGAGCAGTACTTCCACAAGTCAATCCCCGCCATGCGCGAATCACTCCGCGAGATGGTCAGCAACCGTTCGCGAGTGCAGCAGGTGCAGCAGAATCTGACCTCCAAGATCAAAGCCACACCCGCCGACGTGCGCCGCTACTTCGAGAAACTCCCTGAAGACAGTGTACCCTGGGTGCCCCTTCAGGTCGAAGTTCAGATCTTCTCCGTGTCTCCGACCGTGTCGCGCGAGGCCGTCGAGGATGTCAAAGCCCGTCTGCGCTCCTTCAGCGACCAGGTCAACAAAGGCGAAAGCCAGTTCTCGACCCTCGCCATCCTCTACTCCGAGGACGGCAGCGCCGGTCGCGGCGGTGAGCTCGGCTTCATGGGTCGCGGCGAATTAGTGCCGGAATTCGCAGCCGTGGCCTTCAACCTCAACGACCCCAAGAAGGTGTCGAAAGTGGTTGAGACTCAGTTCGGATTCCACATCATGCAGCTCATCGAGAAGCGCGGCGACCGCGTCAACGTGCGCCACATCCTGCTCAAGCCGAAAGTGGCCGAAAAGGACCTCACCGAAGCCGTCAACCGCCTCGACTCGCTGCGCATGGACATCAACGAAGGCAAATTCACCTTCGAGGAAGCCGTCAGCGTCCTCTCTCAGGACAAGGACACCCGCAACAACCGCGGCCGCATGGTCAACCCCAACACCGGCTCGACACGCTTCCAGATGGCCGACCTGCCGCAGGAAATCTCCCGTCTGGTCGACGGCATGGAACCCGGTGCCCTCTCAGAGCCGTTCATCATGACCGACCCCAAGACCAACCGCGAGATTGTGGCCTTCGTGAAACTCACCTCCCGCATCCCCGGCCACCGCGCCAACATCAGCGACGACTACCAGCTCATCAAGGACATGTATGAGAACTCCCGCCGCGAGGAAGTGCTCAACACCTGGCTTGCCAACAAGATCAAAAACACCTATATCCGCATCGAAGACGGCTGGAAGAACTGCGAGTTCAAACACAAAGGCTGGAACAAACAGTAAGATATTGTTGAAAAACAAACACTTCACACCGCATTGAAACGCTCACCACTACTGGCTCTCGTAGCGCTGGGAATGATCAGTCTCCCGGCCATGCTCGCTCAGGCCCCGAAAGACGGGCCGTCGGCCAAGTCGCCTGCGCCGAAAACGGCACCGGCACCGCGCAAAAGCACAGTGCGCCCGACCATCCCCACGGCTGACCGTCACGAACCCGGAAAAGTGTTTCTCGAAAAGGCTGACCGCCTGATCTTCGACCAGGCCCGCGACTCTGACGTACAGATACTTGTGGGCAACGTGCTTTTCCGCAAAGGGGACATGTTCATGTATTGCGACAGCGCCCGCTTCAACGAAAAGACCTCGTCGCTCGACGCCTTCAACAACGTCCACATGGAGCAGGGCGACACCCTCTTCGTCTATGGCGACGAGCTATATTACAACGGTTCCGAGGAACTGGCCGAACTGCGGGCCTATCCCGGCAAGAAAGTGCGCCTGATCAACCGCGATGTGTCGCTGACAACCGACGTGTTCTTCTACGATCTCGCCGCCCAGGTTGGTTTCTACGAGACCGGAGGCACCCTCAGCGACAAGCAGAACACCCTCAAATCGCTCCAGGGCTACTACTATCCCGACACGAAAGACGCCTTCTTCTATCTGAACGTCGACCTGACCGGCCCGCGCCCCAACGACACCCTGAGGATGTTTACCGACTCGCTCACCTACAACACGGCGACCAACATAGCCCAGCTGATGTGCGAGACACTCATCACAAGCAAAGACGGCGAAATCACCTCGACCTCAGGCTTCTATGACACCAAGCTCGGACTTGCCGATCTCTATGACCGCTCGACCGTCCACACCCGGCGCGGCAACTACCTGACCGGCGACACCCTCTTCTATGACCGCAACAAAGGCTACGGCGAGGCTTTCGGCAACATGATCCTGACCGACTCGGCCCGCAGGTCGGAACTCCGCGGCGACTACGGATTCTATGACGAGCTGAAGGACTCGGCCTTCGTCACAGGCAACGCCCTCGGTATGGAATATTCCCAGGCTGACACCCTCTATCTCCACGGCGACACCATCTGCGCCTACATGCTTGCCGACTCCACGAAAGTCACCGACGTCTACCACCGTGTGCGCTTCTTCCGCAACGACTTCCAGGGGCTCTGCGACTCGATGAGCGTCGTCGAGCGCGACTCCATATTATATATGTATTACCACCCGATCCTCTGGTATGGCGACAAACAGATCGTCGGCAACATCATCTATACCCACTTCAACGACTCGACCGTAGACTGGGCGCGCCTGCCCGAATCGGGAGTCGTCGGGCAGCACATCGGCGAGGACTGCTACGACCAGCTGGCCGGATCAGACATGACCGCATGGTTCAACGACTCGACAATCAACCGTCTCTATGTCGAAGGAAACGTGCAGGTGATCATGTTCCCGATGGAAAACGACTCGACCTACAACAAGTTTGTCTTCACCGAAAGCAGCTACATGGACGCCTATTTCAACGGCAACGAAATCGACAGGATCAACATGTGGCCCGCAACCACCGGAAAGGCGACACCGCTCTATCTGGCAAAACGCTCGTCCTACTACCTGCCCGTGTTCCGCTGGTACGGACTGTTGCGTCCGATGGCCCCCGCAGAAGTCTTCGACTATCCAGCAGAGATGGAAGACCTCAGAAACCAGAAACTCATGGGCCGCATACGCCCCGACGCCTATACCGTCCGCGGAACCGCCACCGGACGACCGAAGCCGCTCGAACCGGACATCCCGGAACTCAAAGCAGCCTCAGGACTTCCCGCCGACTCCATTGCGGGCGACTCGATCAACGCCACACAGCTGCCGCTCCACCCCGACTCGATCGGCCTGCCCGGTCAGATCACACTTCCTGACTCGATAGCCTTGCCTGATTCGATAGCAATGCCCGACTCAATCGCAATGCCCGAACCAGCGCAACAGCCTGACTCAACCGAAGTCCCCGCAGGCAGCACTCCCAAAGATCCCAGTACTCCCAGCACTCCCAAAGATCCCAGCCCTGCGGCCCCTGCTCCCCCTGCTGCCCCCAAGCCCGGAAAGGAGGTGGAGCGATGAGCGACATAATCCGCCTGCTGCCTGACTCCGTGGCCAATCAGATTGCCGCCGGAGAAGTGATCCAGCGCCCCGCATCGGTCATCAAGGAACTTGTCGAGAACTCGATCGACGCCGGCGCCACGTCCGTGACCATCATACTCAAAGACGCCGGACGCACCCTGATCCAGGTCATCGACAACGGAAGCGGTATGAGCGACACCGACGCCCGCCTGGCCTTCGAACGCCACGCGACATCGAAAATCAGCCGTGCCGACGATCTTTTCAGCCTCTCGACAATGGGATTCCGCGGCGAGGCCCTCGCCTCGATCGCAGCCATAGCCCAGGTCGACCTGCGCACCATGCTCAAAGGCGAGACCGTCGGTACCCGCCTGGTCATCAGCGGCTCCAAAGTTGAGAGCCAGCAGCCCGAAGCCTGTGCGCCCGGCAGCAACCTGATGGTCAAAAACCTGTTTTTCAACGTCCCCGCGCGCCGCAAGTTCCTGAAAAAGGACGCAGTCGAACTGAGCAACATCATGCGCGAGTTCGAACGCCTCGCCCTGGTCAACCTCGGAGTGGACTTCACCCTGATCAGCAACGACACCACCCTCCACGCCCTGCGCCGCGCATCGCTCAAACAGCGCATCACCGACCTCTTCGGCAAATCGGTCGGACGGCAGATAATCCCCGTGGAGACCGACACCTCGATTGTCCGGATCAACGGCTTCATCGGCCTGCCCGAAAACGCCCGAAAGCGCAATCCGCTGCAATATTTCATGGTCAACGGACGCAACATGCGCCATCCCTATTTCCACAAGGCCGTCATGCAGTGCTACGAGCGTCTGATCCCCGCCGAGGAGCAGCCCAACTACTTCATAAACCTCACCGTCGACCCTGAGACGATCGACGTCAACATCCATCCGACCAAAAACGAGATCAAGTTCGAGAACGAGCAGCCGATCTGGCAGATACTCAGCGCCGCAGTGCGCGAATCGCTCGGACGCTTCAACGCCGCCCCGGCGATCGACTTCGACGTGGAGGACGCTCCTGAGATCCCGGCATTCACCCCCGACATCAGCGCCACTCACGAAGTCGAGCTCGACGACAGCTACAACCCCTTCGCCCACAGTTCCCGGCCCGCGGCAGGGGCCCGCAGAGTCTCGAAAATCTCCGCCCTCTCGGATATTTCCGAGGAAGACGAGGTGGAGATCACCCCTTATGCCGGAGACAGCGGCCGGTGGGCCCCGCAGCCCCAGAGCCAGCCGCAGACCCGTCAGCGGAGTTCCAACTTCCAGGACTGGGAGAAACTCTATGACGACTTTATCAGGAAACGCGACGACGGCTACGCCTCGATGGTCGAAAGCAAAGTCAACCAGCCGGAGACAGAAAAAGAGCTTGAGATGGAGGCCGGAAGCACCGTCTCGGCCACTCTTCAGCTCAAGAACTCATATATCCTGACCCCCTCGCGCGAGGGGCTGATGGTCATCGACCAGCACCGCGCACACAAGCGCATACTCTACGAGACATATCTCACCAAGGCCCGCGAACACACTTTTGTCTGCCAGACAACGATGTTTCCGGAGACCGTCGAGCTGTCAGCCGCGCAAAACGCCGTGCTCGCCGACATAGCCCCCGAACTCGAAAACCTCGGATTCAACATCGCGCCCCTTGGCGACAACACCTGGAGCATCATGGGCATCCCCTCGATACTCAAGGACGCCAATCCGCGCGACACCCTCCTCGGCATGATCGAGAACATCACCGAAAGCGGCGAGGACCTGGCCACAGGACTCCACGAACGCCTCGCGCTCTCGATGGCCCGCAGCAGCGCCATCAAGCGCGGTCAGCCTCTGAGCGCCGCCGAGATGGACAAGCTCATCAGCGACCTCTTCCGCCTGCCGACTCCGGGACTCACCCCCGAAGGCAACAACGTGTTCACAATCATCAACCTCGATGACATCTCAAAACTCCTCGGCTGAAAAGATGAAAAATCCGCTGAAAAGAATCCTCCCCCTGCTGACTGTCCTGCTGCTGACAGCCATAGCCCCCGGCTCGCAGGCCGCGGAACCACGGATCTCACTGCTGACGGCCCACGCAGGCGAGGAGATCTACCAGCTCGAAGGCCACACGGCGCTGCGCATCGTCCACCCCGACCGCGGAGACTACGTGGTCAACTGGGGACTTTTCGACTTCGCCGCCCCGAATTTCGTCTACCGCTTCGTCAAGGGAGAGACCGACTATCTGGCCGGGGCTGCCTCGACGGACCACTTCCTCGAAATCTATCGCCGCGAAGGGCGCAAGGTGGTGGAACAGACGCTGGATCTCACCCCGGAGGAAGCCCTCAGGGTGGTAGAGCTTACCGACCTGAATCTCAAGCCTGAAAACCGCGTCTACCGCTACAACTACGTGCTCGACAACTGCGCCACCCGCCCCCTGGCCGTCATAGAGAAGGCCATTGGCGACAGCCTGCGGTTCAGCGCCGACGGGCTCAGGCGCGAACCGTCGTTCCGCGAAGCCATGCGCTCGTATCACCTCGACTATCCCTGGTATCAGTTCGGCATAGATCTCGCCCTCGGAAGCGGCATAGACCGCCCCATAAGCCTGCGCGAGGAAGCTTTCGCCCCTGTGAAACTCGAACTTATGCTCGACCAGGCCACACGGCCTGACGGACGGCGCATAGCCGCCCCGGCCGTCTGCCTTGTCAGGGAAAAAGACGGAAGAGTGCTGCTGCCCCCCACTCCGTGGTATCTCGGCCCGATGTTCTGGAGCCTCGTGGTGCTCGCACTGGCCCTCGCAGTCTCCGCCGGGCAGCTCAGAAGCCGCCGGCGCACCGCCGCAAGCCGCATTTTCGACAGCATCTACTTCACGCTGCTCGGACTGACGGGCTGCGTCATCGCCTTCCTGATCTTCATTTCAGTCCACGAAGCAAGCTCGCCGAACTGGCTTTTCCTCTGGGCCAACCCACTCTGCCTGACTGCCGCCGTGGCCGTCTGGGCAAAAAGGCTTGAAAAGTTGTTGGTTTGCTATCAATTTTTTAACTTTGCACTCCTGATGACCCTCGCAGTTCTTCTGCTCTGCGGAGTCCAGTCACCGAACCCGGCCTTCGTCCCGCTGATCGCGGCTGACGCAGCGCGGGCTTTGACCTGCATATACAACCACTACCGAAACCGCCGATGCCAGCACGCAAAAGTAATCCGATAAGCTCACGGCTTGCCTCAGTGCTCGTTGTCTCACTCGCGACAATGGGTCTTCTCGCACACGCCCAGCAGCCGGCCAAAGGCCCCTCACAGCGTCCCCAGTTAGTGGTCGGAATCTTTGTCGAGGGACTCACGGCGGACTATATCAACCTTCTGCGCGACAACTTCGGGAAAGACGGCTTCAACCGTTTCATCCGCGACGGCGTCAGCATCGAGAACGTTGACTTCGGACCCGGCATAGACGCCACAGCCGCCACAGCGATGCTCGTGACCGGCGCCGCACCGGGCGTTAACGGCATTCCCGCCGCGAGAGTCTGGGACAGCGAAACCCGCTCGGACTACCCCATCCTGCTCGATCCGGCCAAAATCGGCAACTTCACCGACGAGACCTTCTCGCCCGGCGCACTGAAAGTGTCGACCGTCAGCGACGAAGTCCGCATCTCGGACGGCGGACTCGGACTGGTCCACTCCGTGGCCCCCGACGCCCAGGTGGCCATCATCCTCGCAGGCCATGCGGGCAACAGCGGCTTCTGGCTCAACGAAACCAACGGCAAATGGTGCACCTCGACATTCTATCGCGACGTGCCCGCCGCCATTGCCCGCCGCAACTACGGAGTGACCCTCGCATCGAGGCTCGACACCCTCGCCTGGACCCCGTCGATGGCCCTCGACCGCTATCCCGACCTCCCTGAATACAAGAAACTCTATCCCTTCCGCCACACCTTCCCCTCGCGCGAGACCGACCGCTTCAAAGCGTTCAAGACCTCCGCGCCCGGCAACCGCGAAGTGGCGGCCATAGGGCTTGACTATATCAACTCGCTCAAACTCGGCACACGCGGAGTCACCGACATGCTCAACCTCGGCTTCAACGTGTCGCCCTATCAGTACGGACGCGATGCCGACAACCGCATCGAGACGATGGACGCCTATCTGCGTCTCGACTCGGACATCGCCAACATTGTCCGCGCCGTTGAAAAAGGCCCCGGAATGGCCAACTCGGTGATCTTCATCGCCGGAACCCCCGCCCCGACAGGCGGAAAGCGCGACGAGGAGCGCTGGAACATCCCCTCAGGCCAGTTCTCGCCCCGCAAAGCCACGTCGCTGCTCAACATGTATCTCATGGCCATCCACGGCAACGGAGACTATGTCAACGGCTACCACAACGGCTACTTCTTCCTCAACCGCAAGCTTCTGAAAGACCGCAATATAGACGAAAGTTCAATCCGCCGCGAAGCAGCAGACTTCCTGGCGCGTATGAGCGGAGTCAGCGCAGTCTACACCCTTGACGACATCATGGCGCGCCGCGCCGGCGACGAACCTCTCGCCTTGCAGCGCAACACCTCGCCCGTCCATGCCGGCGACCTCCTGGTGATGGTCAATCCCGGCTGGGAAATTTCCGACTCGGCGGACGATGAAGTGAACAAAACACAGAATCCGGTCGTTAGATGCGTGGCGACCACCTCGCCCGTCTATATCCTTGCGCCCACAGTCGACGCCCAGAGCATCGACGCGACAGTCGACGCACGGGCCATCGCCCCGACCGTCACCCGCCTGCTGCGCATCAGGTCGCCCAACGCGGCCTCAGTGCCCTCACTCCGCCTTTCGTCTGTACGCTAAGCGGAGCGACAGCCGCGCAGACCGCCGCCTGACATCCCCACGGACCCAGGGCAGACCGACAACACACAGCCTGCGCGCACACGGCACACCGTTCAGATCTCTCCCGCTTTTTTTCATCACTCTTTCAGAAATTTCAACTTCATCATCAATATGTCATTACAATCATTTCTCACCAAGATTTTCGGCAACAAGTCGACACGCGACCTCAAGGAGATCGAACCCATTGTAAAGAAAATCGAGGCTCTTGAGCCTGAGGTGAAACAGCTCACCATAGACCAGCTGCGCGAGCGCATCGACAATGTGCGCGCCGACATCCGTCAGGCCATCTCAGCCGAGCAGGAAGAAAACGCGCGCCTCAAGGTGGAGGTCGAGGAACTTCCCTTCGACGAACGTCAGCCGGTCTGGGACAAGATCGACCGCAACGAAAAGACCATGCTCGACACCATCGAGGAGAAGCTCAACCTGCATCTGCCTGAGGTCTTCGCAGTGGTCCGCGAAACAGCCGCCCGCTTTGCCGCCAACGAGACAATCACCGTCAAGGCAACCCAGCTCGACCGCGAACTGGCCGCCCTGGGCAAGGACTTCGTCAGCATCGACGGCGACAACGCCATCTGGAAAAACCACTGGCTCGCCGGAGGCAACGAAATCGTCTGGGACATGATCCACTACCGCGTGCAGCTCATCGGCGGTATCGTGCTCCATCAGGGCAAGATCGCCGAGATGGCTACCGGTGAAGGCAAGACCCTCGTGGCCACCCTTCCGGTGTTCCTGCGCTCGCTCTCAGGCCGCGGTGTCCATGTGGTGACCGTCAATGACTATCTCTCGAAACGTGACTCGGAATGGATGGGCCCGCTCTACATGTTCCACGGCTCGACCGTTGACTGCATCGACAAGCACCAGCCCAACACCGCCGCCCGCCGCGCGGCCTACAACTGCGACATCACCTTCGGTACGAACAACGAATTCGGCTTCGACTATCTGCGTGACAACATGGCTATGTCGCCCGCCGACATGGTGCAGCGCAAGCACTACTATGCGATTGTCGACGAGGTCGACTCGGTGCTCATCGACGATGCCCGCACACCTCTGATCATCTCAGGTCCCGTCCCCAAGGGCGACGACCAGCTGTTTGACGAATACCGCCCCAACGTCGAGAAGGTCGTGGAAGCCCAGCGCCGCCTGGTGACCAAGATCCTCGCCGACGCCAAGACCAAAATAGCCTCCGACGACAAGGAGACCCGCAAGGAAGGCGCCCTGCTGCTCTACCGCGCCTTCAAGGGCCTGCCCAAAAACGGCGCCCTGATCAAATTCCTCTCGCAGGAAGGCATGAAGAATCTCATGCTTGAGACCGAAGCCTACTATCTCCAGGACAACAAGCGCGAGATGCCGAAGGTGACCGATCCGCTCTACTTCGTCATCGACGAGAAGAACCGCAGCGTAGAGCTGACCGACAAGGGTATCGACGAGCTGACCGGCAAGACTGACGACCCGCAGTTCTTCGTGCTCCCCGACATCGCCTCGCAGCTCTCCGATACCGAACACATCGAGAACGCCGCCGAACGTCAGCAGCGCAAGGACGAGCTGATGCAGGACTACGCTGTGAAGGCCGAACGCGTCCACACCGTCACCCAGCTCCTGAAGGCCTACACGCTCTTCGAGAAGGACGTTGAATATGTGATCGACGAGGGCAAGATCAAGATCGTCGACGAGCAGACGGGCCGTATCATGGAAGGCCGCCGTTACAGCGACGGACTCCACCAGGCCATCGAGGCCAAGGAACATGTCAAGGTAGAGGCCGCAACCCAGACATTCGCTACAATCACTCTCCAGAACTACTTCCGCATGTATCACAAACTGGCGGGCATGACCGGTACGGCAGAGACCGAAGCCGGGGAGTTCTGGGACATCTATAAGCTCGATGTGGTGACGATCCCCACCAACAAACCGATCGCCCGCATCGACATGAACGACCGCGTCTACAAGACGAAGAAAGAAAAATATGCCGCCGTCATCGAGGAGATCCAGGAACTCGTGTCGAAAGGCCGTCCGGTGCTCGTCGGCACCACTTCGGTCGAGATCTCGGAGCTTCTGAGCCGAATGCTGACCATGCGCCACATTCCCCACAATGTGCTCAACGCCAAGCTCCACCAAAAGGAGGCCGAGATCGTGGCCCACGCCGGCAAGAAAGGTATGGTCACCATCGCAACCAACATGGCGGGCCGCGGTACGGACATCAAGCTCACTCCCGAAGTGAAAGAGGCGGGCGGTCTGGCCATCATCGGCACCGAGCGCCATGAGTCGCGCCGTGTCGACCGTCAGCTGCGCGGACGTTCAGGCCGTCAGGGCGACCCCGGATCATCGGTGTTCTACGTGTCGTTCGAAGATCAGCTGATGCGTCTGTTCGCCACAGACCGCGTGATGAAGATGCTTGACACCCTCGGTCTTGAAGAGGGCGAGCGCATCGAGAGCGGCATGGTGACCAACGCTATCGGCAACGCCCAGAAGCGCGTCGAGGAAAACAACTTCGGTATCCGCAAGCGCCTGCTGGAGTATGACGACGTGATGAACAAACAGCGTACCTACATCTACAACCGCCGCCACCACGCACTGCTTGGCGAGCGCATCGGCATCGACATCGCCAACATGATGTGGGACATCATCGAGAACCTCGTCAACAATTACAGCCCTGCGGAATACGAGGAACTGAGCATGGAGCTTATGCGCGCCCTGACCATCGAGGCACCCTTCAGCGAGGATGAATACCGCAACATGTCGAAGGAAGACGCCATCGAGAAGATCCACACCGCCGCCCAGGAGGCTTTCGACCGCAAGAGCCAAAGAATCCTCGACGTGGCCCAGCCGGTGATCACCGACTGTGTGGAAAACCGCGGTTTCAAGGGCCGTATCGCAGTTCCGATGACCGACGGCAAGCGTTTCTTCAACCTTGTTGTGGACATCGACGAGGCTTACCGCACCGGCTGCAAGTCGATCGTCAAGGAATGGCATAAGGCGGTGCTGCTCGTGAGCATCGACGAACTGTGGAAAGAACATCTCCGCGAGCTTGATCAGCTGCGCCAGAGCGTTCAGAATGCTTCCTACGAGCAGAAGGACCCGCTGGTGATCTACAAGGTCGAGTCGTTCCACCTCTTCGAGGCGATGCTCAACAATCTCAACGTGAAAGCTATGGCGACGCTCATGCGCGGCCAGATCTACGTGCAGCAGCCCGCTCCTTCGCAGCAGCCTGCCGCTCCTGCGGCGCCCCAGGAGGGTGAGCAGGCCGAGGAGGCTCCTCAGCAGGAGGCTCCGAAGGCTCAGCCGAAGGTTGAGCGCGCGATGCCTGAACGCGCCAACGATTATTCGAAATATCGTGCAAGCCGCGAGAATCTGCCCGGCGAGGCAGCCCAGCGTGCGGCTGCTCAGGGCGCAGGTCAGCGCGCTGCGGCTCCCCAGCCGGTGAAGGCGGGTCCGCGCATCAACCGCAACGATCCCTGTCCCTGCGGTTCGGGCAAGAAGTACAAGAACTGCCACGGCAAGGGTCTCTGATCTTAGCCGTCAACAGATCTAAGTTTATTAAAAACCTCATGCAGGGGCGCTTCCGAACCGATGCGCCCCTGCACGATATAAATGCTCAACCAAATTTAAATCCATGATGAAAAAACTGTTGTTACTGGCCCTTGTGGTGACGAGCCTGCTGTCGGTTTCGTGCACAAAACGCGTTGAGGGCATCTTGCGTGAGAATCCGGCTGAGATCTCCAGGAAGGAGGCCGTGAAGATCAAGGTTTACTATGAGGAGCAACTGGCAACTGCCGAGGCGCTGCTCAAGGATAATGATGACAAGGCTCTGGCTAAGTATCTCAAGAGCCCTGAGTGGGCCCTGGCCGAGGGCTGCCATACGAAACTCACACAACTCCCGCCGGAACTGGCGACCGAACTGAATATCGCGGCCCTTGAGACTAACTTTGTGCGCTTTGTCAATGATGTGATCAAAAAGGGAATCCCGCTGAGAGAAATCGAGGAGTGAGGGGGGCTTTTGGGAGATTTGGGAATCTTTTGGGAGTTCTGAGAGCTTTGAGAGTTCTGAGAGCTCTGCAATAGATGAAATTTTATCAATTTATTTTCTCTCCGGTGCCTGTTCTGCTAAGATTTCAGGCTGATTCAAGGCCCTAAACCTCATCTGCCTTTCCAAAGCTCTCAGAACTCTCAGCTCTCCCAAAACTCCCAATGCTCTCAGAACTCCCAGCTCTCCCAAAGCTCCCAGTTCTCCCAAGGCTCCCAAAAGCTTTTTTCTTTTAATAAAACTTCAAACCTATCCTAAAAAATCAATTATCATGCAATCTTCCTTTCTTCCTCAACGTGGTCATTACAAAAGCCTGATTGTCTATCAGAAGGCTGAATGTATCTATGATGTCACTTATATGTTCGCTCACCGTTTTCTGTCAAAAGGTGACAGGACTGTCGATCAGATGATTCAGGCTGCGCGATCAGGCAAACAGAATATCGCGGAGGGGTGTGCGGCTTCGTCTACTTCACGCGAGACTGAAATCAAACTTTACAATGTCGCTAAAGCGAGCCTCCAGGAGCTGTTGGCGGACTATGAGGACTTCCTGCGTGTCAGAGGTCTCTGCCAATGGGAATTGTCTGATCCGCGAAGCATACGCACCCGAAAAGGCTGCTCTGAGCACTGCGATTCCGCTTTCTATCGCAATTCACTGCAAAACTCAAGCGAGGAGACTATCGCAAATATAGCCATAACTCTGATTCATCAGGTGGATATTCTTCTCCACCGCCTCATAGAACGGGCCAAAAAGAATTTCCTTGAGGAAGGGGGCATCAGAGAACAAATGACCCGCCACAGACTGGAATATCGCAAAAACAATCCAAAATAAAAATTCAATACCGCAATAAATGCCAAGAGGGAAAGCTCGGTCCGGAGCTTTCCCTCTTGCTTTATATAATACTAATTCTATTTCTTAATCTACAAATTTTATAAACTTAGTATTCTTAAGACCTGATGCGCTGCAATAGTTCAGGATATCACCTTGCAACAACACGCATTTACCCAAATTTGTCGGATTTGCATCTAATGCCAATGTAGCTCTTACAGCTGCCGGCAGCTGTACGGGAATACAAAGGTTATAATCTTTGCAATCAGCCGTCGGAGCTAAAACAAGGTTTGTATTCACAGCGCCTTCAGCTGTAAATTGGGTATTTGAAAGCACTGTTTTGTTTGACGGCATAAAACCGACTATATAACCTTTTACATAGACACTTTTGCAACCTTCAGCAGGGGTATTCTTATCAGTGGCGTTAAAGGCAATCACCTTGGCTACTGAATAGGGATCTGCTTCTGTTCCACTTCCATCAGCGGGGCCGGGATCGGGGG
>NZ_JAIDEN010000034.1 GCF_029054785.1 Duncaniella sp. | reverse complement strand
TTCGTAGACCTTGAATTTCTCAATACTATCGACATCGACAGTCTGCTCTTTTACAACTGTGCCGTTCTGTGATACTTTGACAGTAAACGAACACTTTTTGTCGCTGAAAGCAAAGCCGTAGTTGAACGTGAGTTTGCCGCAACCACCGGTGAGAGCCGGTGAGAAAACGCGGCCGGCCTTTGTGTTGTTGCCGTTGAGGCATACGGCCAGGGTAGAGTCATCGCCGATGAAGGCAAATTTCGGGTTGGCGTCGGTGCCTGACGAGTTGCCGCCGAGGATAATTGAGTTCTCGGCTGTCCAGCCTGTGGCGTTGGTGTATGTGCCGTAGGGGCTCGCCTTGGGAGCGCCGCCGTTGAAGCTGTTGAAGTCGCCTTTGTAGTCTCCAGCGGGTGCGGGAGGAGTGGGGGTGTCACCGCCGCCGTTGTTTTTACCTACCTTGACGTTGTCGAGACCCCATGTCGCGTAGTTTGCGTCGGCTGTTGCGTAGTAGCGGAAGCCGATGTAGACTGTGCCGCTGAATGAGCTGAGGTCAAGTTCGCCGGAGTTGAGCCATGAAGAGTAGCCGCTGTCAGGCGCTGTGGGGAGCGCGGGGTTGAGCTTGGTCTTGGTGGCTGTGGCGGGGTCGGCCGAGGTCATTACGTAGACTTCAAAGACGGTGGTTGTTGAGCCGTAGCCGTTGACCTGGGTGTCAAAGGAGAGTTTCTTGTCAGTAACTTTCGAGAGGTCTACGGCGGGGCTGATGAGCCATGAGTCGTAAGGCGGGGTGGTACCTTTGTAACCGGTGCATGCGGCATAGGGAAGGTCGTTGAAGGCTGTGGCATACCAGGCTTTGTCGCCGGCGGCTTTGACGAGGGTCCAGTCAGCGGGGATCTGCTTGTTGGGGAAGGTTTCGTCAAGGGAGGTCACGGCGTTGCCGGGGGTGGGGTCTACGGGGGTGTCACCTCCAGAGATGGTTCCGTCGGTGAGGTTCCAGATGGCGATGCGGTCTTTGTTGGCGGCTTCGCCTGAGGGGCAGTCGTTGATGATTTCGAGGACGTAGGAGCCGGTGATGTTGAATTCGTGGCTGTAAACGCACTTCTCGAATTTGGTGATGCCTGACTTTTCAAGGACGTCAGAGGCTACTACGGTGCCGTTCTGCTTGATGTTGATGGTCAGTTTGGCTTTGCCGTTGTCATTGAAGACCTGGGTGTAGTAGAACGAGAGGGTCTTGAGACCGCCTGAGAGCGTCGGCGAGGTGAGGGTGCCGGGCTTGGAGGTGTTGCCGTTGAGGCCTACGGCGAATACAGAGGCATCGCCGAAGACTTTGAAGACGGGGCTTGAGTCTGAGTCACCGCCGCGGAGGAGCTGAGAGTTTGTTGCGGTCCAGCCGGTGGCCGAGGTGAGGTTGACGTAGTAGCCGGTGGCTTCGCCGTTGTTCATGGTGTTGAAGTCGGGGTCGAGGTTGCCGCCGGTGTCGGGGATGTCGAGTCCGTCGATGCGGAAGTTGGCCGAGGCACCGTTGTTGCCGGTGAGGGCTGCCATGTCAAGAAGGGTTCCGAGGTTGCCTTTGAGCCAGATCTGCGCCTTGTAGTTGCCGGGGTTGTCGGCGAGGTTGCCGTACTGGCGGAGGGGCGAGTCCTGGGGAAGAGATACGACCATGCACTTGGTCCAGTCCTTGCATTCGGGATCGGAGGCGATGACGAGGGTGTTGTCAAGGTCAACTTCGGCCATGAACTGGATGTCGTCATTCGAGGTCACGGACTGAACGCCGGGAGCTACTGCGCCGACGATGTAGCCTGTGAGCCAGATACCGTTGTCAGAGCCGCCGCCGTTGATGACGGAGAGGGCTTCGTCGACGGTGTAGGGGTTGTCCTCGGCGCCGGGACCCTGGGTCGGGTTGCCGACGTTCATGCAGCCCTTGCGGTCGATAAGAGTCAGCTGCCAGCCACCGTTCGAGTGGTAGCCGAGAATGCCGACAATGTCGAAGTGGCCTTCGGGGAGCATGTCGGAATAGAAGTTGGAGTAACCGCTGGTGCGGACAGTCAGCGAACCGCCGTCAGAGAGAGTGAGGGTGCGGTTGACGGTTTCCTTGCTTGTGGCGAAGGGCTCCTTGCCGCCGTCGGCAAAGTAGCAGTCGTTGAAACGCACGAGCTGGCTCTGCCATTTCACGAAAGTGGCAGCGCCGCCGCCTGAGATTTCAGAGAGGGAGCGGACGGTGATGGTGTCGACATCGGCCAGAGCGGGGAGACCCTGCATCTGGACATGCTCTTCGAAGAATGCGTAGGGCATGAAAGTTGTCTGCGCGCCGTAAGACTCGGAGTCTTCGGGGAAGCCGAGCTGCTGGAGGCCTGCATATTTGCCGATGGTCATGCCGGTCACGTCGATGATGAGTTCCTGGCCGCGGCGATATTTGTTGTTCATCGAGTTGGCGTTGATGCTCATTGCGAGCGCGCCGGTCTCGTCCTGAATAACAAGCGACTTGTAGATGTTGCCTGAGGCGTCGGATGAGATCACACGACCTTTTACGAGGACATGCTTGCCGTCATCAGCGGCGCCAACGGTGGCATAGTAGTTCTCGGCATCCTGCCAGTACTGGGTCTTGAAGTCGTTGATCGACATGAGCTGATAGTTTTCGGAATCAGCAAGCCAGGTCGATTCGGGGCTTACGATGGCGGGATCGTCGAAGTCGTCCTGACAGGCGGTGAAGCCGAGTGTCGCGGCGAGGAGGAGCCCGATATATTTATTGAATATTCTCATAATTTTCAGAGTATATTTTAATTATTTACTCAGTAATCTTAAGGTTTTTGACTCTCCAGGTGTCGGCACCTTCAGCAGAAGAGCCGTATTTGAAGCCGACCTGAATCTTCTTGCCTGCATAAGCCGAGAGATCGATCTCACCGGCCGAGGAGAAGTCCCAGGTATTGGCGTCAGGCCAGGAAGGAATGGTGAGTTCAGTCCAGGCCGAAGCGCCTTCCTCACGGACAACCGCGGTGCAGAGCGAGCGGAGGGTTGTCTGGAATTTAGCGGTCTGCTCGAAGGTCATCTTAGCGGACTTCACGGCTGTAAGGTCAATGACGGGAGAGCAGGCATAGGCTGTGGCGGGATAGTTCTGGTTGCCTACAAAAGCGCTTGCATTGAGATAATACAGTCCGTTGTAGCTCTTCCAGCCCCAGATCGCAGTCACGTTTTCAGTGGAGTTGTCTTCAAAGGTCCAGTCGATCGAAGTGGCGTTTTCAGAAAGTCCGCTGTAAATCGCATCGCCCACCGGAGGATTGACGGGGGTGTCAGGGTTTACGGGATGGTTTGCGACAGGCTCGATGAGGACATTTCTGATCTCCCATGTTCCGGCCTTGGCATCGGTCGAAGTGTAGCGGAAACCGATCTCAACCTTCTTGCCGATGTAGGCTGCGAGGTCGATGTCGCCGGAGTTGGTGAAGTCCCATGACATAGATGCCGGGTAAGCGGGAACATCGAGGCGGGTCCATTCGGTAGAGCCTACTTCACGGATGTTGACCGAAGTCTCGCTCTTGGCGGTCTCGATGCTTGAGAAGAAGTTCATGGCCTGGTCGAAGCTCAGGAAGGCGGCAGACTGGGCCGAGAGGTCGATTTCGGGCGACACGAGCCATGAGTCAGAAGCGTAGTTGGCTTTGTTGATGAAGGCTGTGGCGATGGCGTATTTGTGGGAGTCGTACTTCCAGATTTCAGACACACCTTCAGGGAGGAGGTCATTGACGGCTTTGAATTTGCCGAGGCTGGTAGCGAAGGTTTCAGAGAAGATGGCGTCGCCGGAGGGGCCGGGAGCATCTACGAATTCAAAGCCGTCGATGCAGCCGGACTGAGGATCCATGACGGTGAGCTGCCAGGTGCCGTTGTAGTATCCGAGGATGGCCACAACTGATCCGGTGCCTTTGGGGAGGATCTGCGAAGCGAATTTGCTCTTGTCGCTGGTGCGGACGGTGATCGAATTGCCGGCAGCGTCTTTAAGAGTGCGGTTGGTCGATCCGGTCTGACCGGGGTTGTTACACCAGGCCTGCTCGCCGCCACCGTCAAAGGTGACGTTTTCGATCTTCACCAGCTGGCACTGCCACTGGATGAGCTTCTCCTTGTCGTTTTTCCATGCGTCGAGATCGGAGATGGTCACGGTGTAGGGCTCGGCGTCAGCGGCAGTCGGAAGACCGTTGCGCTGTGCGCGCTTGATGAACTCCTCTTTGTCCATGCCTCCGAGGCTTGTGGAACCGGTGTTGGGGTTGGTGTACCAGACACCGATCTGCATCTGGGTTCCGTAGCCGCCCACGAGGAGGCCGGTCACGTTGATGCGCACTTCCTGGCCCATGTGGTAGCTCTCGTAGAGATCATAGCCGTAGATGCGGAAGTCCATAGCGCCGCTCTCATCGCGGACGTAGATGCGCTGGTAGACGTTGCCGTTCTCATCGGAAGAGATCACGCGTCCGGCGAGAATGATGCTGTCGCCGTCGGCATTGACGGGGATTGTCTCCGGAGTGTTGTTCTGAGCCGCATTCCAGAAAAGTTCCTTGAATTCGGCGATAGAGGTGTTGGCCTCGTAAGTAGCTTCGGGGACGATCACCGGCGGACGGTCAAGGTCGTCGTCGCAGCTTACGAAAGCGCCTGAAGTGGCTGCTACGGCGAGCACCGCGAAGATTGATTTATATAGCTTCATATTTTAATATGGTCTTTGTGAGAATTTTTGAAGAAATTAGAAGCGGATGCCTACGTTGAGATAAACCTTGATGCCCTGAGCGTAGAAGTACTTGTTGGGATACTTGGTCGAATCGTAGTTAGTGTAGTCGAAACGTCCCTGCTGGTAGCCGTAGGTCTGAATGTTCTTGTTGTTGAGAAGGTTCTCGACATTGAGGTTGAAGTTCATCGAGATCTTGCGGTTGATGTAGACGAGCTTGCCGACAGATGCGTTGAGGACGAAGGCGTCTTTGAGCTTGTCCTGCTCGGCGAGTTCACCCATCTTGGCTTCGAGCTCTTCGAGAGTGGGATATTTTTCCCAGAGATTGGGGAGAGCTTCGTGACGGATCGGCGAGAGGTTGACGTAAGCGTCGCCCATCCAAGAAGCGTTGACATTGAAGAACCATGATTTGGGAGCAGCCCAGTCGAGACCGATGTTGGCTGCGGTCTGGGGAGTGCCGCCGATGTAGAAGTTTTTCAGATAGACTTTCTGACTGATGTCTTCCATCATGCCGTTTTCATAAGAACGGGTACCTTCGGGACGGTTCTTGTACTGATAACGTGCGAAAGTTGCAGCTGCCGAGAGAGTGAGCGAGGGAGTGATCTTGTAGGCAGCACCGATCTCTACGCCTTTGTAGCGTGTGTGCACACCTTTGAGAACGTAGTTCATGAAGGTCGAGTACTGGTCGTCATAGAAAGAAGAGCGTTCGGTCTGGTCGAACATTTCAGTCCAGAAACCGGTGATTGCGCCGCGGAAACGACGGTAGTTCCAGGAGTAGGAGATGTCGCCTGAGAGGATGCGTTCGGTCTGGAGGCCGTCGATAGCGGTGTCCTTGATGCGGGGCGAGATGTAGGCATACTCGAAGAGAGGAGCGACAGTCTCGTAGCCTGCGTGGGCCGAGATGAAGTTGCGACCGTCGATCTTGTATGTCGCGCCGGCCTTGAGGGCACCGGTGTCGAAGCGGTGGGTCACACCCTTGCCGTAGGAGTTTTCAGGCGCACGTCCGTTCTGCATATTGCCGTCGCGGAAGAACTGGGTGTAGCCGATCTTGAGACCGTAGTTGATGTCCCACTGGGGAAGAGTGATGATGTTCTGAAGCCAGAAGTCACCGTGGAGGGCGTTGATGTTGTAGTCATAGCCGAAGGTGTCACCCTTTCCGACACGGCGATTGGGGTTGCGCAGGTCGTTCTGGAGCATCTGGGGATTGCTTGGGAAGTCGCGCTCGCTGAACTGGTCGATGTCGAGCCAGTATTCACCGCCGAGGAGGTCGCGGATGGTCTTGTAGTAGTGGGCGCGGGTATAGTTGAAGCTGACACCGGCCTGAAGGGTCATGTGGTCGTTGAGACGATGGTTGAGCAGGGAGTTGAACATGAAGTTCAGCTGATTGCTGTGGCGGTTTTCGAGGATGTAGCTCGACGAGTGGTTGTCGGGGTTTCCGCCGCGGCCGAACTGGTTGTTGAGGTAGTTGGCCTTGTAGAGGTTGTCCCAGTTGATCTGACGGAAGCTGTCGTCGTGGCGCCAGAGGTCGGTGTAGAGATCGAATGCTTCCTGATTGTCGGCGAAGTAGCTGGGGAGATAGCGGTAGTAGTCGGGGCGCGGGTCAGCGGCATTGTACCAGTTGAGGGCCGATGTCGAGTAGTTGACGGCGCGGAAAGCGGCTCCGGTGTTGAGAGTGGTGCCGTTTTTGGGTTTCCAGATCCAGTTGAGAAGTGCTGTGGGGTCGAAGGTCTCAACGATTTTCGAAGAGCGCTTTTCGCCGTTCTGCCAGCCCCAGTTGGGGTTGTAGAGGTTGTTGCCGGTCAAGCGGTAGGCTTCCTCATAGGTAGCCGAGTTGGTTGCGCGCTGAGTCGGTGCACCCCAGACGGTGAGGTTGAGTGAGTGTTTGTCGTTGAAAACCTTTTCCAGAGAAGCGAAGAGGCCGAAAGAGTTGTAGAATGTTCCGTCGATCACACCTTCGTTGGCATAGCGTCCGATAGCCGACACGGTGAATGCCCAGCCGTTCTTGTTGAGACCGGTGGAGTACATTGCCATAGCGCGGAGCATGTAGTTTGAGTTGGTGTAGGCAAGCGAGCCGTTGAAACCGGGAGCATAGTGAGAGGCGCGTGTGTTGATGTCGGTCGCGCCGCCGATGTTGCCAAAACCGAAAGCAGCCGCGCCGAGGCCGAGAGAGGCTGTGCGGTCACGGAAGGCACGGTTCATGCCGCCGAGAGTCGAATAGTTGAAACGGCCACGGGCCATGTCGTTGAAGTTAACGCCGTTGATATAGGTCTCGGTGTACTTCGAGTCATAGCCGCGGATGCGGAAGCGCATGGGCTGGAAGTCGTAGCTTGCCGAGTTGTAATATACGTCGTCACTTGCGCCGGTGAGGGCTGCGATCGACTGGGCGGAGCCTTCTTCGTCTTCAAGCAGGTTCTGATCGAAGAGCATGTCGTTCTGATCTTCATAGAAGACGTTGTTGAGGTTGGTGTCAAGCATCTTGATGATGCCGAGCTTGTCGATGACACCGTTGACGATGTTTACGTTCATCGTGACATCCTGATAGCCGTATGCCACGATGACAAGAAGGTCATCTCCGGCTTTGGCTGTGGAGATTCGGAACTCGCCCGAAGGGTCGGTCGTTGCCTGAAGTCCCTGATTGTCGAGCATGACAGTCGCTCCTGCAACGGGTGCGCCTGTATTGGAGTCGACAACGGTACCGGCTACGCCTGTGGTCTGTGCCAGTGACGGAATCACAGCCGTCAACAGCAGTAGCAGAAACAGTTTCAGTCTCATAAATTAATGATATAATGAATAAGTAATTAACTCTTAAAATTTAAAAGTATGATGCTTTTTTTTTGCAAAGTAACCCTGAAAATCGGGGAATAGTTATTTTCCACAAGCGGCTTTCCGAATGACTGTGTCATCAAAAAGCCGCTCATGAGTCTTTGAAGCTTTTTTCAGAATCAGTCGATGAATCCGCGCAGGCGAAGATAGGCTTTGACCAGCTCTACGTTGTCGGCCATCTTAAGCCGCGAGGAGTCGAGGGTCAGGTCATAGCTTTTTGCATCGCCCCAGGTCTTGTCGGTAAAGAAATTGTAATATTCCGCGCGCCATTTGTTGGTCTTGCGGGCCATCGACTCGGCCTTGTCGGCGGCGATGGCGTCGTTGCGGTCCATTATGCGGCGCACACAGTCGGCCATCGGGGCATGGACAAAGAGGTTGACGCAGCGCGGATGGTCGCGGAGGATGTAGTCGGAACTGCGTCCCACGACGACAAATGACTTTTCCCCGGCAATGGAGAGCAGGAAGTCACTGATGCTCTTGTAGAGGCCGTCGTCGGAGATGGATGATGCGCCGGTGTAGTAACACATCGGGGTCACTCCCATCGAGAAGCTGAAGAGGCCCTGGAGGAAGGTCGGAAAGCGTTCGTCCTTTTTCCTGAAGAATTCAGGGTTGACTCCTGCGAGCTTGGCGGATTCGACGAGAAGTTCCTTGTCATAATAGGCGATGCCAAGGGCTTCGGCCAGAGCTTTGCCCAGCTCACGGCCTCCACTGCCGAACTGACGTCCGACGGTGATGACAAATGGCGGGCGCTGCACCGCAGGATCAATACGATTATTGGAACCGTTGTCCATACCTATATATAATAAGGTGGTTATCGACGGGTTGGAATGAGGAAGATTTCAGTCGGGAAGTGGTCAGAGTAGCCGTTGAGCCATGCGCCTGCCGCGAATGTACGCTTCGGGTAGCCCTGACGCTGTCCTTCGGTGTCGAAGAGGAAGTCAAAGTTGTTGACTTTGCAGGAGCTGTAACTCAGGCGGGCGCCGTTCTGCCTGAGGAGGGTTCCTGAGACAATGATCTGGTCGAAGAGGTTCCACTGGCCTTTGTAGGCAAGGGTTCCGATGCCACGGTCAAGCACTTTCCACCAGGGGTTGAAGAACTGGTGGGGACCTACGTTTTTCATATCGCGCTGTGCGCCGAGGCTTACGGCACAGGATTTGTCCTGGGGATCGTCGTTGAGGTCACCCATGATGATGACGCCCTGGTTGGGACGGATGGCCCAGAGGGAGTCGGCGATCTGCTTCGAGAGTTCGGCAGCTGCCTCACGCAGATAGCTCGAACGCTCCTGTCCGCCAAGACGCGAAGGCCAGTGGTTGACGATGACGCTGACGGTGTCACCGCCGAGGATGCCGGTCACACACATCTGGTCACGGGTGCGGAAACTTTCGTAGCCGGGGATGACAAGGCGGTGGTTGGTGACATCGAGAACTTTGAAGAGACGGGGATTGTAGAGAAGGCCTACATCGACACCACGGCGGTCAGGGGAGTCATGATGAACAACCTGGAGGCGCCACTGGCGGATGTCCTTGGCACGGACGAGGTCGTCGAGACAGCTTTTGTTCTCGATCTCGGAGACTCCGATGATGGCGGGACCCATAGGGGTGTTTTTGGTCACCATCCTTGAGATGCAGTAGGCCAGATTGTTGATTTTGCTCCAGTATTTGGCCCCGTTCCACTGGCGGGCACCATTCGGAGAGAACTCAAGGTCATACTGACCGTTGTTGTTGATCGTGTCAAACAGGTTTTCAAGGTTGTAGAAAGCGACCCCGTAGACAATGGGCTGCTTCGGGTCAGACTGGGCCGACGCGCCGAACGCCATCAGCAGCGCCAACAGCGGAAGTAGGAAAAATCTCTTCATAAGATTGATAAGCAGTGCTTTACGATAAGTTTAAAAAAGACAATATTTACAAGTCGACCGCAGGATCATGATCCACGGCTTTTATCACGCTGTAAAAATAGTAATTATTTCACATCTATCCCAATATTAGCACCTAAAAATCAATTAAATTTTCAGGTCTCAAATCCGGCTCAGGCACCTTAAAGAAAACGGCGGAAACGGCCTTTGAACTTTATTGTTTAAATTATTGTTAAACATTAGCTTTATATTATCACAACAAATAGGCTTTTAATAGATTTTTGTTAACTTTGCGATTGATTTGGCAACGATTTGTCAGCCGCGAATATTCATTTAATCATCGATTATCATATATCCCCCACCATAACCTACAACATGGCAAAAGTCACTAAAGAAATGGCGCTGGACTATCATCGCTATCCGCGCCCCGGAAAAATAGAAGTAATACCCACAAAACCCTATGCAACCCAGGCCGACCTGGCCCTGGCCTATTCACCCGGCGTCGCCTATCCCTGCCTTGAGATCAAGGACAATCCCGACGATGTCTACAAATATACCGACAAAGGCAACCTTGTGGCCGTGATCTCCAACGGCACCGCAGTGCTCGGTCTCGGCAACATCGGCGCTCTGGCCGGAAAGCCGGTGATGGAGGGCAAGGGTCTGCTTTTCAAGATATTCGCCGGTCTTGACTGTTTCGACATCGAAGTCGACGAGACCGACCCCGACAAGTTCATCGAGATCGTCAAGGCCCTGGGTCCGACCTTCGGCGGCATCAACCTTGAGGACATCAAGGCGCCGGAGTGTTTCAAGATCGAAGAGCGCCTGAAGGCCGAAATGAACATCCCCGTCATGCACGACGACCAGCACGGCACGGCCATCATCTCCGCCGCCGCCCTCCTGAACGCCGTAGAGATCCAGGGTAAGAAGATCGACGAGATCCGCCTGGTGGTCAACGGCGCAGGTGCCGCCGCCGTCTCCTGCACCAAGCTCTACTGCGCCCTGGGCGTGAAGAAAGAGAATGTGGTCATGTGTGACAGCAAGGGGGTCATCAGCGACAAGCGCACCGACCTCAATCCGCAGAAAGCCCAGTTTGCCACTTCGCGCCCGATCACCACTCTTGCCGAGGCGATGGTCGACGCCGACGTCTTCCTGGGTCTCTCGGTGAAGGACGTGGTCACCACCGAAATGGTCAAGAGCATGGCCCCGCGCCCGATCGTCTTCGCCCTGGCCAACCCCGATCCGGAGATCGCCTACGAGACCGCTATGGCCGCCCGCCCCGACATCATCATGGGTACCGGACGTTCGGACTATCCCAACCAGATCAACAATGTGCTTGGCTTCCCCTACATCTTCCGCGGCGCTCTTGACTGCGGAGCTTCGGAGATCAACGAGACAATGAAGATCTATGCTGTGCGCGCCATCGCCGAGCTTGCCAAAAAGCCCGTGCCGCCGGTGGTCAGCGCCGCCTACAACCGCTCGGACATACATTTTGGCCGTGACTACATCATCCCCACCCCCTTTGACCCCCGCTTGCTGACTTCGGTTGCTCCCGCCGTGGCCAAGGGTGCGATGGACAGCGGAGTCTCACGCCGCCCGATCACCGACTGGGAAGAGTATGACGAAAAACTCCGCCGCCTCAAGGGCAACGACCGCAAGTTTACCCGCCGCCTCAACGAAGCCGCCCGCACCAATCCCAAACGCGTGGTGTTCGGCGAGGCCAACACCGACAATATGCTCCGCGCCGCCGCGATCGCCGCTGCCGACGGTCTCTGCATCCCGATCCTGCTCGGCAACGAGGAGATGATCGAGAAACGCGCCCAGCGCCTTGGCATCAACATCGAGGGAATCGAGATCGTCAACCTGCGCCACGACCGCGAGGCTCCGCGCCGCGAACGCTATGCCGCAATGCTGACCACCAAACATCAGCGTCAGGGCGAGAACTTCGAGAGCGCGCTTGACAAGATGTTTGACCGCAACTATTTCGGTATGATGATGGTGGAGACAGGCGACGCCGACGCTTTCATCGCCGGAACCCGCTCGGCCAACAATCCGACCGGCGACATTGCCCGCGAGGTGATCGGTCTGCGCGACGGTTTCAAGCATTTCGCAGCCATGCACGTGCTGGAAACGACCAAGGGCACTTACTTCCTGGCCGACACGATGATCAACGGCACTGCCGACGAGGAAACCCTCACCGACATCTCGCGTCTGGCCTACGATGCCGTGAAGTTCTTCGCCCACGAGCCTGTGATGGCCCTCGTCTCCTACTCAAACTTCGGTTCAAACAAGGAGGCAGAACCGTCGACCGTCCACAACGTGGTCAGCAAGCTCCACAAGGAGAATCCCGAAATGGTTGTCGATGGCGAAATGCAGGTCAACTATGCGCTCAATCAGCCCGTGCGCGACAAGGTCTACCCCTTCACCCGCCTCTACGGCAAGGAGGTCAACACACTGGTGTTCCCCAACCTCAGCGCCGCCAACTCTGCTTACCGCATCATGCTTGAGATGGGAGTCGGCGAGTCGATCGGCCCGATCCAGATGGGTCTGAAGAAGCCTATCCACTTCATGAGCGTCGACGCGGAAGTCCGCGACATCCTCAACCTCATCGCCATCGCCGGCATCGACGCCGCAACCCTCGAAAACATGAAGAAGTAATCAGCAACCTCACACATTGATGAAAGCCGCGGAGCTTTCATCATCCCGTTTGAAGCTCAAAATACCCCCGGAAGCATCATTCGATCGCTTTCGGGGGATTTTTTATAGCAGCAATCGAAATATTAACATAATTTAGCAATCGGGGGGGGTATTTGTAAATATAGTATTTATCTTTGTGCAATGGCAATTCGATTGTTACAGTCTTATTTCCATTATATATTTACAATCATTATCTAAACCAGTAAAATCATATCTAATGGTAATTGCTCATGGCTTTTTTGGACTGCTTATAGTTCCATTTGTTTTTGGACTATTTGTAATCCCCATATTGGTATTTGTCCCCCTCTATATCTTTTATCCAAAAGGATTGGCCAATATATTCAATTCACTGGCAAAGAGCGAACTGTTCCCAACAAAACGCTTAAACAAATATATTCTTTATGGCCTGCCGCTTTTACTCTGCGAGGCCGTTTCGATCGGACTCATTGCAGGGAGCAGCAAGGATGTTGAACAAATGGACCAGCTAACAGGTGCTGCACCACCTTCCATCGAAAGCATAAACATGGGAATGATCATTGGCATGGTGCTGTATTTCATCGCGTTTTACTATATAAGGAGGCGAAAGGGGGGATCACCGAGAACATCTATATTCGAGGCTTATTATAGCTTCTTACTGATTATAACTTTGACAATTTGCAGCGTCGCATTGTTCTACTTAGGTATTGTATTCCTATTCATTGGTCTTGGGCTGTTGATTCTCTATCTGTGTCTTGGCGGCGTCGGGGACTCCATCAGCGTAACAAGCGGTGATTTATTTGGTTCTAAATCAAAAAAACTTTCTCGTGGACTTGACGGAGAATGGCGCGACAGCAGCGGAACAGCCTACGAAAAAACCGGCAGCAAAGAATGGACTCAAAAAGAATAAGAAGTTTGTTACCGCGAGTTATCAGCACCTCTGAGCACATATCGGACTCTGGGTTATAATAAATCAGCAACAATCAAAAATTCAGATAATATTAAAATAACACGACCTAAACCCCGGAAAAGCGTCAACAATACGCTTTTCCGGGGTTTCTTTATAAAACTATACTTAAATCTGGCCGGGGTTATGCAGGGCGACTGCCGGGGGAGGGAGTTTGGAGGTCAGTCGTCGTGGTGGTGATGGTGTTTATGATGTTTGTGCTTTTTGTGTTTAGGCTTCTTATGCTTATGGTGATGGCCGCTGCCGTCGGGGAAGTCATACTGGTATTCATGCTCCATACCCCAATGGGTGCGCACGGTTCCGCATGAGCTGGTCAGAGCAGATCCGGCTAAAGCTAAAATAAGGCCGAGGACATAGGCCAACATTAATCTCTTTCGTCTCATAAGCAGAATAGGGTATTACGTGAGTCAACAAATCCTGAAGCTGATGAACACCTTCAGGAATTCTAACGTTAATCCTTATAAAAATGTTTATCGTATTTTATAGTAGCCACTGAATGTTTCTCATGAATTTTGCTTAATTTTGTGGCTAATGCCGGATTCGGAGTGACTCCGGAAGAGGGGTTAAACCATCGGCTGTTTAAAAGATCTTAATAAGAACATCAATTCAAAATACTGACATGAAAAAGATATTCCTGATCATGCTTCTGGCCGTTGCGGCCATCGCCACTGTCAGCGCAAAGGGCAAGGCGGAAATGACTTTTGCAACCCTTTCCCACGATTTCGGCACAATCAAGGCCGACGGAGGGGCCGTCACCGCTGTCTACGAATTCACCAACACCGGATCGGCACCTCTGACCATCATCAATGTCAGCAACGGCGGCTGCGGATGCACAAAGCCGTCGTTCCCCAAAAAACCGATCGCTCCCGGCAAGAAGGGTGAGATCAAGATCACGTTCCAGCCCAAAGGCCGCGCGGGAGAGTTCAACCGCACGGTCAAAGTGAAGTCAAACGCAACGAAATCACGCATAAACCTCACGTTCAGCGGCGTGATCATTCCTGAGAAACAATGATGAAGATCCGAACATTAGTTGCAGCGCTGTTTGGCTCGGCGGCTCTCATGGCCCAGGCCGACGGTCAGGGTATATGGCTGGAACAGAAACACGATTTCGGGGCCTTCGACGAGGATCTGGGCACCGTCTACTGTAATTTCCGTCTTGTCAACTCATCTGACGAGCCGATAGCCATCATAAACGCCCGCGCAAACTGCGGGTGCACGAAGCCGGAATACTCACGCGAGCCGATCGCGCCGGGCGACACTGCCGTCATCCGCGTCGGCTTCGATCCAAAGGGGCGTCCGGGCCGCTTTGTCAAATATGTCAACGTCGATCTTGATTCGGACCCCAAGCGCACGTCGCTCACCATCCAGGGGACGGTCATAGGCGCATCGAACACTCTGAAATCACGCTTCCCGCTGTCAGTGGGTCCGATGAAACTCCGCGGCGACATCATCAGCTACGGCAATATCTATCAGGGCCACACGGGCGGACAGTATATGGAGTGCTACAACGCTTCAGCCGACACGATCAGGCCGGTGGTGGTCAGCAAGCCGTCATACATCAACGTGATCGTGCAGCCGGCTGAAGTTCCGCCGGGCGACCGCTTTGTGCTCTCGACCATCTTCCACGGCGACCGGGTGAAGACCTGGGGCGTGGTGACGGATTCGATAAGCGTCTCGCCCGATGCAGGATCGAAGGAAAGAGTGAAGATCGAGACGGTGGCTATCATCGGCGAGGACTTCTCGAAGCTCTCGGCCAAGGAGAGGGCCAACGCGCCTCTGATCGACACCGACGAGACGGCCATTGACCTGCGCCGGATCAGCCGCACAGATGCCCCGATCCGCCAGAGCTTCACCATCACCAACAACGGTAAATCAAACCTGCTGATCCGCCGGATCTACTGTCCGGAAAAGGCAGTCAGCGTCAAAATGAAATCCGACAAAATCAAACCGGGCAAAAGCGAGAAGGTCGAAGTGACGGTCAATCCGGCCCTCATCGGCGACACCGAGCTTCTGAACGCCCGAATCAACATAATCGCCAACGACCCGGACCATCCCTCGACGATGGTGCGCGTCGTGGCAGAAGTAAAATAAACGGTTACATCCAATTACATCAGCCAACAATCACACAGCCATGGAACATATTGAAAACGACGATCAGTTCGGAGGTCTCACCGTCAACAAGGGCGTGAACCAGCCTCCGGTTGTCAACCCCTATCTCAAACGCCGCAAGCGCAAGGCTCTCCCGACCGCGGGCGAGCTGGTCGAGGGGATACTCAAAGGCGACATCACCACCCTGGCACGCGCCGTGACCCTCGTCGAGAGCCTTTCGCCCGACCATCAGGTCATAGCCCAGGAGGTCATCGAGAAGTGTCTCCCCCACTCCGGCAAGTCGCGCCGCATCGGCATCACAGGTGTGCCGGGCGCAGGAAAAAGTACTTCGATCGACGTTTTCGGCCTTCATGTGCTGAAGAGCGGGGGCAAACTGGCGGTGCTCGCCATCGACCCCTCCAGCGAACGCACAAAAGGGAGCATCCTCGGCGACAAGACCCGCATGGAGAAGCTCTCGGTCCATCCCGACGCATTCATCCGCCCCAGCCCCTCGGCGGGATCGCTCGGCGGCGTGGCCCGCAAGACCCGCGAGACCATAGTGCTCTGCGAGGCGGCAGGCTTCAACAATATCTTTGTGGAGACCGTCGGTGTCGGCCAGAGCGAGACTGCCGTCCATTCGATGGTCGACTTCTTCCTGCTCATCCAGCTTGCGGGAACGGGCGACGAGCTTCAGGGCATCAAGCGCGGCATCATGGAGATGGCTGACGGAATAGTCATCAACAAGGCTGACGGCGACAACATCCACCGCGCACAACTGGCCCAGGCGCAGTTCCGCAGCGCGCTCCACCTCTTTCCGCCGACCGAGTCTGGCTGGAGTCCGGAGGTGCTGACCTATTCAGGCTATTTCGAACTTGGAATTCCGGAAGTCTGGGACATGATCGACCGCTATTTCGCCTTTGTCGATGCCAACGGCTATTTCGAGCGCAAGCGCAGCCAGCAGGCCCGCTACTGGATGTATGAGACAATCGACGAGCAACTGCGCGCCCATTTCTACCACAATCCTGAAATCGAACAGATGCTTGCGGCCAAGGAAATCCGTGTGCTGAACAACCAGCAGAGCTCTTTCACAGCCGCCCGTGACATCCTCGACCACTATTTCGGCAAGTAGCCGTCTCGTGTGCCGGACTGTCTCAGCCTCGGCTCATCGCCTTGCGCAGACGGCGCACAAGCCCCATCGTGTAGAGGTAGAGGCGGTTGGGAGTGGAGACAATATCCGTGGCCATCGTCTCGGCCATTGTCATCGGTGCCTCGGTTCCGAACTGACCCGGATAGAGCACGATCAGGTTGGTGTTGGCAAAATATTTCTGGAGATATTCCGGGACGGCGTCCATGTCGCCGTCAAACGACACCGACGAGCGGCGGGCGCTGACAATGATCAGTAAATCGTCGTCATTGACCTCGGCAGATTTCACGACGAAATCATCATAACTGTTGACCTCGGCAAAGGACATCCTGATGCCGAGGTTGCTTTGTTTAATGACCGTGCGGATCAGGGGCGCGGTCGATTCCTCACACCAGAATTCCACCCGGCAGCCGATCTGACGGCAGAGATTGCCGACGGCCTGCACCCAGCGGCGGAATCCGGTCTCGAACTGGGCTTTCTTAGGCACGGCGACAAGAAGGCGGGTCACGGTGTTGAGCGGAATGAAACAGCGCGACATGACGATCATTCTGTTGGTCGACCGCAGGAGCTGCTCGACTTTCTCGCCGAGGAAGGAGTCGATGATCCTGGTGCGCCGGTGAAGCCCGACAATCAGTTCGGTGATGTCGCGCTCCTCCATAGTGTTGAGCACTCCGGTGATGAAGTTAAGGTCAAAACGCTCGATCGGCGTCAGGGTTGTCTCCACGGCTGCCGCGGCTCTTTCGGCCACGTCGAGCGAATTGCGTCCGATGGCCCGCGCGGAGGCTGAGTTGTCGCTGCGGACATGGAGCGCGTAGAGGTCTCCGGCCACAGAGCTGTCAGGGAAGCGCATCGAGAGCGCGAGGTCAACGATTCCGGGCGCTGTCAGAGGATTGGAGATGGCCACAAGGGTGCGGGGATGGGCCGTCGAGTCGTCCTTGGAGTTCTCCTCATCTTCCTGCTCAAGCATCTGCACTTTCAGGCGCGAGGCAGCACGCTCGGTGCCGAACGAGGAGACCGTACAGGTCACAAGAATCATGACCACTGTCCCGTTGAGCACCTGCACATCAAACAGGTGCATCTCATAGCCGATCATCACCACGGCAAGGGCTACCGCCGTGTGGGCGTTGGAGAGCTGATACATCATCGAGCGGTCAACCGGTGTCAGGCGGTAGACTTTCTGAGTGACAAGGGCGGCGAGCCATTTCGAGACCATTGCAACGGCGCTCATCACGGCGGCTGTGTAGAGCGTCCCCCATCCGTCGAGTACAACCCGCAGGTCAATGAGCATGCCGACTCCGATGAGGAAATAAGGGATGAACAGGGCGTTGCCGACGAACTCCAGACGCCCCATCAGCGTGGAGCGCGCGGGGATGAAGCGGTTGAGCACCAGGCCGGCGAAGAAGGCGCCGAAAACCCCTTCGATCCCGATGAAGGATGCGAGGGCGGCGGCTCCGAACACGGCTACCATCACGTAGATGAACTGGCTGATGCCGTCGTTGTAGTGCTTGAAGAAATATCGGGTGATGCGGGGGTAGAGGTAGGTGATGCCGATACAGTAGATGGCCAGATAGATGAGTATTGGCAGCAGTGAGCTGATCGAGCCGTCGCGATAGACGCCGAGGACTCCGGCGAGTACAATGAGTGAGCCGAGGACGGTCATGATCGTGCCTGCGATGGCTATGATGACTGCCGGTGATTTGGTCACTCCGAAGCGGGTGACGATCGGATAGGCGATCAGGGTATGGGCGGCAAACATCGAGGCAAGCAGGGTTGCTTCGAGCATGTGCATCCTCAGGGCGGCCATTGCGGTGAGCGCTCCAAGCACGAGGGGGATGATGAAGGTGAAGGCGCCGAATGCCATGCCTTTGCGCAGGTTTTTGCGCAGATGGTACATGTCAATCTCTATGCCTGCAAGGAACATGAGATAGAGAATGCCTACCTGGCCGAAGACTTCGAAACTCATGTCGCGGGCAAGCAGGTTGAGTCCGTAAGGTCCGACGGCTACTCCGGCTATGATCAGGCCGATGACCTGCGGAATCCTGAGGCGGCTCAGCACGAGCGGGGTCAGCAGGATTATGGCCATCACCGTTAGAAAGATGGGGACGGGGGCTGTGATCATCGGCGCCGTGGCCGGTATGGCAAGTGACAATAACATAGCGGTGCAAAATTACTCAAAACGGCCCGATTTTCGATAATCCGCAAAATATTTTTTTGTGTTGAGGAGAAGGGGTGGGAAG
>NZ_JAIDEN010000033.1 GCF_029054785.1 Duncaniella sp. | reverse complement strand
GTCGTCAACCTGGGTTCGGCTGTCGAGGGCGTTGCGCTGGTCGGCACCCTTGCGGGCGTAGTCGTTTAACTTCTCGGAGATCGGGAGCACGACTGCCTGTTCGGGTGCGAGCCAGAGGGGGAAGCGGCCGGCGGTGTGTTCGAGCAGCACTGCCACGAAGCGTTCCATCGAGCCGAAAGGTGCGCGGTGGATCATCACCGGGCGGTGTTTCTGGTTGTCAGAGCCGGTGTATTCGAGCTGGAAGCGTTCGGGGAGGTTGTAGTCGACCTGAATTGTGCCTAACTGCCATTTGCGTCCGAGTGCGTCCTTGACCATGAAGTCAAGTTTCGGGCCGTAGAAGGCGGCTTCGCCGTATTCCTTGCGGGCTTTGAGGCCTTTTTCCTCACAGGCGTCGATGATGGCCTGCTCGGCGAGATGCCAGTTTTCGTCGGTTCCGATGTATTTTTCCTTGTTGTTGGGGTCGCGGAGCGAGATCTGGGCTTCGAAGTTCTCGAACTTCAGGGCTTTGAAGATGTAGAAAATGATGTCCATCACTTTCAGGAACTCGCCTTTGATCTGGTCGGGGGCGCAATAGATGTGGGCGTCGTCCTGCGTGAAGCCGCGGACGCGTGTCAGACCGTGGAGCTCTCCGCTCTGTTCGTAGCGGTAGACGGTTCCGAACTCGGCCAGGCGCAGGGGCAGATCGCGGTAGCTGCGGGGCAGGGCGCGGAAGATCTCGCAGTGGTGAGGGCAGTTCATCGGTTTGAGCAGGTATTCTTCGCCTTCTTCCGGGGTGTGGATGGGCTGGAAAGAGTCCTTGCCGTATTTTGCATAGTGGCCTGAGGTGACATAGAGGTTTTTATTACCGATGTGGGGGGTGATCACCTGCTGGTAGCCGTATTGCTTCTGGATCTTGCGCAGGAACTGTTCGAGGCGGTCGCGCAGGGCGGTGCCTTTGGGGAGCCAGAGGGGCAGGCCGGCGCCTACGTTCTGGGAGAATGCAAAGAGTTCCATCTCCTTGCCGAGTTTGCGGTGGTCGCGTTTCTTGGCTTCTTCGAGGAGCACGAGATATTCGTCGAGCATCTTCTTCTTGGGAAAGGTGATGCCGTAGACTCTGACAAGCTGGTTGCGCTTTTCGTCGCCACGCCAGTAGGCACCGGCGAGCGAGGTGACTTTCACGGCCTTGATGGGAGCTGTGGTCGCGATGTGCGGTCCGCGGCAGAGGTCGGTGAAAGAACCCTGGGTGTAGGTGGTGATGTGGCCGTCTTCAAGTTCGCTGATGAGCTCGCACTTGTATTCTTCGCCGCGGTCGCCGAAGAGCTTGAGGGCGTCGGCTTTGGTGATGTCGGCGCGGACGATCGGGTTTTTCTGTTGCGCGAGTTCGAGCATGCGTTTTTCGATGCGGGGGAAGTCGGCTGACGTTATGGTGTGTTCACCCGGATCAATGTCGTAGTAGAAACCGTTTTCGATAGCCGGACCGATGCCGAATTTCACTCCGGGGAACAAATCCTGGAGGGTTTCGGCGAGAAGGTGGGCTGAAGAGTGCCAGAAAGCGTGTTTGCCTTCGGGATCATCCCATTTGAAGAGGCGGATCGACGCGTCTTCGGTGACAGGGCGGGTGATGTCCCACTCCTTGTCGTTGACAGAAGCCGCGAGAATGTCGCGGGCAAGCTGAGGGGAGAGTGACTCGGCAATCTGCAGAGGGGTGACTCCGCTCTCAAACTGCTTTACGCTCCCGTCGGGGAATGTGATGTTGATGTTTGCCATTATAATTAATGTGGATGGTTAGGGAGCCATACGGACGACTCCTGTAAATTCAGTTGGCAAAGGTAGGAAATATTTCTCAATTTTACTAATTTTGTGCTCGCTATGAAAAAGATTGACAATGCTACCGTTCAGCGAATACTTGACGCCGCCGATATAGTGGAGGTCGTGAGCGACTTCGTCACGCTTAAACGTCGGGGTGCCAATTACGTAGGCCTTTGTCCTTTTCATAACGACCGTTCTCCTTCGTTTTATGTCTCGAAGGCCAAGGGTATGTGCAAATGTTTCAGCTGCGGCGAGGGCGGCAGCCCGGTCAGTTTCATAATGAAGCTTGAGCAGCTGTCCTTCACGGAGGCTTTGCGCTATCTGGCCAAGAAGTACAATATCGAGATCGAGGAGCGCGAGATGACCGACGAGGAGCAGCGCGCCGAGACTGACAGGGAGAATATGCTGGCGATCAATGATTTCGCCATGCGTTATTTCGAGAAGAACATCTCCGAGACCCAGGAGGGACGCGATGTCGGTCTGTCATATTTCCGCTATCGCGGCATCAGCGAGGCGATGGTCGAGCGCTTCCATCTCGGCTATGCGCTTGAGGAGCGTGACGCGCTGTTCAATACAGCGGTCGGTCGCGGATACAGCGAGAAATATCTGCTGTCGACCGGACTCTGTTCACGCACTGACGACGGGCGTGTCTTTGACCGCTTCCGTGGCCGTGTGATCTATCCGATTCTTTCGCTTTCGGGCAAGGTGGTCGCTTTCGGTGGCCGTACACTCAGCAAGGAGAAGAAAATTGCCAAATATGTCAACTCGCCGGAGTCGGATATCTATCTGAAGCGGCGTGAGCTTTACGGACTCTATCAGGCCAAGCAGGCCATTGCCAAGGCTCAGAAGTGTATCCTCGTAGAGGGTTACATGGATGTTATTTCCATGCACCAGGCGGGTGTCTGCAACGTAGTGGCCTCGTCGGGTACGGCTCTGACGGTGGAGCAGGTCAGACTGATCAAGCGCTTCACGTCGAACGTTACGCTGATCTACGACAGTGACGCGGCGGGTATAAAGGCCTCCTTGCGCGGTATTGAGCTTCTGCTCCAGGACGGCATGGACATAAAGGTGCTTCTCCTCCCTGAAGGAGAGGACCCGGACTCTTTCGCGCAGAGCCACAGCTCTACCGAGGTCGAGGAGTATATCAAGGCCAACGAGACGGACTTCATCAGCTTCATGGCGAAGATCCTGATGGGGGAGGCTGCCGATGATCCGGCACGCCGCGCCCAGGTGATCACCCGTGTGGTCAAGACGATTGCTCTGATCCCAGATGAGATCACCCGCAGCGTCTACGTCCAGGAGTGCTCGCGCCTGTTGTTTATGGGCGAGGATGTCCTCAGACGCGAGGTCGGCAAATATTACAATGAATATCGTCTGAAGTCGCGTGAGGACCGCGAGCGGCAGCGGGCTCTCGGAGACTATCCCGACGGGCCGGGCGCTTTTGGTCAGGCCTCGCCTGAGGTTGTGTCCGATGAAGTTGCCTTGCCTTTGCAGCCGGCTGGTCAGCAGTCAGGAGCGCATGCCAGATTTCTCCGCACCTATGAGCTTGCCATTGCCCGTCTGGTGGTGAAATATGGCAACTATGCTTTTGCCGAGGGGATTGATGAGGATGGCAACAACCAGCCGATGACGGTGCTGGAATACATCGTGGATGATCTTGCTGCTGATGATATCCGCTTCGAGAACAGGGATATAGCCCACTTCCTTGAGATGGCGCTGGCTCTGAGCCGGGCTACATGGAACGAGGATCTGGAGCATCGCAGGGTGCAGCTCGAAGAGACGCGCCGCAGCGAGTTTGCGGCCGGAATCGAGGAGATCAGAAAGAAAGCCACGGATGTCGGCAGCATTTCTGCAATGGAGCGTTCGTTGCAGGAGACGGTCGATGCGGATTATGCCCGTCGGCTTGATGAGTTTGCAACGACCTATCTGGGGCGACTGATGTGTTCGTCGCCTGACGACGGAGTCCGTGAAATGGCCACCGATCTTGTCGTCGAGCGTCATATTCTGAGCAAGGTCCACACCAAATATGCCAAAGTGGATACCGAACAGGATCTTCTTGACGAGCTTGTGCCGCGGGCGCTCCATGAGCTTAAGGATGCGATCCTGTGGACGCGTCTTCAGGATACGCGCGATCTTCTTGCGGCTTCGGGCGGCGATTATGAGCGGGCCATCGAGCTGATGAAAGAGATGCGCGAGATCGAGCAAGCGCGTTCCGAACTGGCAAAGCTGATCGGCGACCGTGTGATAGTGCCGCGCAAATGAGAGATTTTTAAACGGTCTCTCAGGGGCGGCTTGCGTGATGCAGATGCCTGAAGGACAAGGTGATATTAATTCGAATGCTTTCTAAGCCGGAATCCTTCGGGGGGAGGTCGGGCGGGGAGTCCAATGCCGTAGAATATCGCAAAAAAATAAGGAGGATGAACCTCACGGCCTCTCCCCCTTGTCTAATCTACAATCTTGTAACACATATATTTTATATTGAACTGGATTCCAGATTCAAATGTGAGCACTGGAGTCGGAGATTCTTTAAAGATATGGCTCCAGATTGTAAAATAGAAGTGAGTTCTTAATCGTTCTTTTAGACTTAGTAGTTAATATAGTAGTAACAAATAGGTTTGCATGGTTTGGTTGTAGTTGTGTCTGGCGTAAAATCAAACAGAAATTGGTCGATTTGCTCAGTGGTGGAAATCTGCATTTCCGATAATGCAAAAATAATAAATTAAAAGTTAAAAAGCAAGTTTTTTCGATTGGAATGTTGGCGCGTGAGATGGACGAAGTATGGGTGAAGTATGGTCAGAGGCTTCTCAGAGCGCGTTTTGATGCAAAAAATGCTGACTGGCAGATTTGTTATGTTTTTTTTGCGTTCTCCGGTCGTTGGTTAACGAAAATGTTGTTAACTTTGCAACTTGTAAAAGTGTCAGGATGAAAAAAGTCCGGTTTTTACGGCAAAATGCTAATAATGTGCGTCTTTTTTGGACGCCGGATATTCACATTTTATGAATAAGAGATTTCCACTATACTCCCTGCTGGCTTTGGTGCTGACAGCTTTTGTGGCCGGATGTAATGACGATGAAGGCAGCACCTTTGTGTCCGAAGGCGATTTCGGCAACTGCTCCGTCACCTCGTTCAGTATTAATAAGAATGACAAGGTTCTGACAGGACTTGACTCGGTGTTCTTTTCGATCGACCTCGTCAATGGCCGTATCTTCAACGCCGATTCTCTGCCGAAGGGTACTGACGTCAGCAAACTGGTGATCAACATAGGCACCTCTTCAGCAAGCGCCTGCGAACTGACTTTCCGCAAGCTCGGAACCTCGCGTGACACCACGATCAACTATATCGACAGCCCCACTGACAGTATCAACTTCTCCAACGGCCCGATTAAAATGATGGTGACTTCCTATAACGGGCAGAGCAAGCGCGAATACTCGATTGATGTCAATGTCCATAAGGTTGAGACCGATACCCTTTTCTGGGCTGAAGGTGCAAAGACCGGGCTTCCGTCAAAGATTCAGACTCCGGACTCGCAGAAGACAATTGAGTTTGATGGAAAAATCTATTGCCTGACTGTTGCCGGCTCATCGGCCTGCATCGCCGTTAGTGACAATCCGTATTATAGCGACCGCTGGACCACAACGGATGTCACACTTCCTGCAAGTGCCGACATCGCATCGTTCACCGCCAGTGAAGATGCCATGTATATTCTTGACGCGAGCGGCAATCTGTTCTCTTCGGCTGATGCTGTCACCTGGAATTCGACAGGCGAGCGCATGACTTACATCTACGGCGGCTATAAAGACCGCATCCTTGGCGCCCGCAACGACGCTGACGGCTGGAAGCACGTGACTTATCCCGCTACTACCGAAGCCGCTGTCCCTGCGGCCTGTCCGGTCCGTGGAACAAGCCAGATGATCACCTATGAGACAAAATGGAGCTCGCAGCCTCTCGCCCTCTTTGTCGGCGGCCGCGATGCCTCCGGCATGATCACCGGTGCGGTTTGGGGCTATGACGGAAACTCATGGGCGAAACTCAGCAACCGCGACATTGACGAACGTGAAGACGTGGCCCTTTTCCCCTACTTTACTCCGAGAGTCAACACCTCGACCTGGCGTGTGACCGAACGCTCGGCGCTGATCGCCATGGGCGGCCGCTATGAATCCACCGAGGGTGAGGTTGTGTCAAAGACAGTCTATGTATCCTATGACCAGGGTATAACCTGGAACGAGGCCGAAAGCTATCTTCAGCTTCCGGAATATATGCCTGCATTCGCATCCGCTCAGGTTGTGGTTGTCAACGATAAGATGAGTGTCGGGACCGCGACTCCCGCTTCCGGATGGCAGTCTGCGGGAGGCACCCGTCTGCCGGCCTTTGCCTCTCCTGTGCCATTTGCAGTCAGCCGTGTGGCAACTCCGGTGACAGAGTGGGAGTGTCCCTATGTCTATCTCTTCGGAGGTGAGGACGCCGGCGGTCAGCTCTATGACAGCCTTTGGCGCGGTGTGATCCGCCGCTTCTCTTTCCGCCCCTTATATTAATTAATGTGGCGGATATGCGGTCTCTCCTCATAGTCACCCTAATGTTCATAAGCCTGGCCTTTTCGGGCAGGCTTTCCGCTCAGACGCAAGCGAGCGTCGAGAAATATAAATTTGACATCGGTGCCGGACTTGGTATGTCGGGCTATCTCGGTGACGCGAACGAAAGCAACCTGTTTGCCCGTCCAGGAGTAGGAATGAATGCCTCGTTCCGCTATCTCATCAACAGCCGCTGGGCCTTGAGAGGACTGCTGACCGCCGCCTTGCTGAGCGGATCGACCGCCGATATGGAGAATGTGTTGCCCGAAGGAAAGGTCTATGAATTCAAATCGTGGATCTATGATCTTGGAGCACGCGCCGAGTTCAACTTCTTCAACTACGGGATCGGAGAATCCTACAAGCAGTTGAGCCGCGTCTCCCCATATCTCTCGCTCGGACTTGGAGTGGCCATGTCGCGCAGCGGCGGTGACAGTTTCGTGGCCATGACGCTCCCGATGGGTTTCGGTGTCAAATTCAAACTCCGTCCGCGAGTCAACCTCGGAATGGAGTTCACAATGACAAAGGTATTAGGCGACAACGCCGACAGCCGTGAGCTGAAAGATCTCTATCAGATCAAAAGCTCGTTTCTGAAGAACACCGACTGGTATTCGACTCTGATGCTCTCGATCAGCTATGAATTCGGCGAGCGCTGTGTGACCTGCCACCGGATCGACTGAACTGACCGCCGAAGTTTTTGAAATAATAAAGATAAATCAATCAGGTCCTGCCTGAAAAGCGCAGGCCCCTACAATATAAAATATGACAGAAGAAATAGACAAAAGAAGCCTGCCTCGCCATGTGGCCGTCATCATGGACGGAAACGGACGCTGGGCCAAAGCGCGAGGGCTTGACCGCAGCGAAGGGCATGTCGAGGGAGTCAACACGGTGAGACGCATCACCGAAGTTGCATCGGGACTCGGCATAGGCTATCTTACTCTCTATACATTCTCCACCGAAAACTGGAACCGGCCTCAGGCAGAGGTCGACGCTCTGATGCACCTGATCGTCATCGCGATCGAGCGTGAGACACCTGACCTCATAAAGAACAATGTGCGCCTTAACATGATCGGCGACACATCGCGTATGCCGCGCGAGGCCTATGAGCGTCTGATGCAGTGCATCGCCGACACCTCACACTGCACAGGCCTTGTGCTCACTCTCGCCATCAGCTATTCGGCCCGATGGGAGATCCTCGAAGCCTGCCGCCGTTTTGCCGCCGATGTGGCAGCCGGAAAAGCCGCTGCTGACGACATGGCATCCGACCAGGCCTTCTCGGCCTATCTCTCAACCGCCGGTATGCCCGATCCGGACCTGCTCATCCGCACCGGAGGCGACCACCGCATCAGCAACTTCCTGCTCTGGCAGATCGCCTACTCGGAAATATATGTCACCGACACATTCTGGCCCGATTTCTCCCGCGAGGACTTCATCCGGGCGCTCTCGGACTTCGGAGGCCGTGAACGGCGTTTCGGCCTTACTTCCGAGCAAATCAAATAAAGAAACTTCCCTCCACCCATATCACAGACGTTGTTTTTTACATCATGCGTTTTAGATTCATCACATTCCTGCTCTTCCTTTCAGCTCTGACTGCCAATGTCTGCGCTCAGACACCCACAGATACGGTCTATAATCCTGACATTCTTTTCACCGGTCTGCCCAAGACCTATGAGATCGCTGACATTCAGGTCAAGGGAGCCGACAACTATGAAGATTATATCGTCATCGGCTACACCGGACTTAAGGTCGGAGACATGATCACCATACCGAGCGCGGAAATCACCGACGCGTCAAAACGCCTTTGGCGCCAGGGCCTTTTCTCAAAGGTTCAGATCGCGGTTGACAAGGTGGTCGGAAACAAGGCTTATCTTACGCTCAACCTGCGTCAGCAGCCCCGAATCTCCGAAATCAACTATCATGGTGTGAAGAAGGGCGAAAAGCAGGATCTTGAAGAAGCTCTTCAGCTGATGAAAGGCAACCAGATCACCCAAAACATCGTCAACCGAGCCGAAAGCATCATCAAGAAATACTATTCCAACAAAGGCTTCGGCAACGCGGCTGTGAAGATCAACCTGACGGATGACCTCTCGCATCCGAATGAAGTCATTGTCGACATCAACATCAACAAGAACGACAAAGTCAAAGTCCACAAGATCTATATCGACGGCAACAACGTCCTCACTGACCGCCAGCTCCAGCGCGTGATGAAGAAGACCAACGAGAAGGGCAACCTGCTCAACCTTTTCCGCCAGAAGAAATTCGTGGAGACAGACTATGAGGATGACCTCAACCGCATCATCCAGAAATATAACGAGAAAGGCTACCGCGACGCGGTGATCCTCTCCGATTCCGTTGTGCCCTATGACGAAAAGACCGTCGATGTCTATATCAACGTCGACGAAGGCAAGCAGTATTTCGTCAATGATGTCACCTGGGTCGGCAATACCATCTATCCTACCGAAAACCTCGCCGCCCTCCTGGGCATCGAGAAGGGTGACGTCTACAACCAGAAGTTGCTCAAGAAGCGCACCACCGAGGATGACGACGCCATCGCCAACGCCTACATGGACAACGGCTACCTCTTCTTCGACATCGTTCCGATCGAGAAAAATGTACGCGGTGACTCCATCGACCTTGAAATGCGCATCGTCGAAGGTCCGCAGGCGCGAATCAACAACGTGATCATCAACGGTAACGACCGTCTCTATGAAAAGGTGATCCGCCGAGAACTCCGCGTGAAGCCCGGCGAGCTTTTCAGCAAGAGCGACCTCATGCGTTCGGCCCGTGAAATCGCCCAGACAGGCCACTTCAACCCTGAAAACATGGACATCCGTCCTGAGCCGAACCAGGAGAACGGCACAGTGGACATCCTCTTCAATCTTGAGTCCAAGTCAAACGACCAGTTTGAATTCTCGATGGGCTGGGGACAGACCGGTATCATCGGAAAGGTAGCTATCAAGTTCACCAACTTCTCTATCAAGAACCTCTTCTACCCCAACAGCTATAAAGGTCTTGTTCCGCAGGGCGACGGTCAGCAGCTGACAATCTCCGCCCAGACCAATGCCCGCTACTATCAGGCTTACAGCATCTCCTTCCTCGATCCCTGGTTCGGAGGCAAGCGCCCCAACTCGCTCTCTGTCTCCGCATGGTACAGCCGCCAGACAGGTGTCAACTCCTCATATTACAACCGCAACTACATGAACAACTATCTTTACAGTTACAGCGGTCTGTACAACACCGGTTACGGCTATGACAACAACTATTCCTATGAAAATGCCTATGACCCCAACAAGTTCCTCCAGATGATCGGCGTTTCAGTCGGATTCGGCAAGCGTCTCAACTGGCCTGACGACTACTTCACCTTCCAGGCGGAACTGGGATACAGCTGGTATTACCTCAAGAACTGGGAATATCTCTACTACATGCAGAACGGTACGTCAAACGCTCTCACCATCGGTCTGACCCTGGCCCGCAACTCGATTGACAACCCCCTCTACACCCGTTCAGGCTCCAACTTCTCGCTCAATCTCCAGATGACTCCTCCCGTCTCGCTCTTCGGCAACAAAGACTGGAAGAAACTCTCCGAGGAGAACACGACAGCCGCAAAGAAGGAACTGTATCGCTGGATCGAATACTGGAAACTCCGTTTCAAGGCCCGCACCTACACTCCGCTCAACGACTACGACAGCAAATATACTCTCGTGCTCATGACCAGAGCCGATGTCGGCCTGCTCGGAAGCTACAACAAGTATCTCAAATCTCCGTTCGAGACATTCTATGTCGGCGGTGACGGCATGTCGGGATCCTACACCTACGCACAGGAGACCATCGCCCTCCGCGGTTACGACAACGGTCAGCTCACCCCATATCAGCTCGGCGGCGGCTATGCCTACACCCGCTTCGGCATGGAGCTCCACTTCCCCTTCATGTTGCAGCCGACAACCACCATCTACGGTCTGACCTTCATCGAAGGCGGTAACGCCTGGACTTCGGTCAAGAACTTCTCGCCCTTTGAACTCAAGCGCAGTGCCGGTGCCGGTGTCCGCATCTATCTTCCTATGATCGGTATGATGGGTATTGACTGGGCCTACGGTTTCGACAAAGTCTACGGAACCAAAGGCGGCTCCCACTTCCACTTCATCCTCGGACAGGAATTCTAACATACTCAGGCGGTCGGACTTTTCAGTGGTCCGGGCGCCTGATTAAACTTTTCAACCGCTGGAGTGTCATATATAATATATGAACCCTCTAACACTAAACAGAACATTTGCTTATGAAAAAAATATTTCTGACATTGGCTCTGATCGCAGCATGTTTCGCAGGGGCTTCCGCACAGAAGTTCGCCCTGGTCGACATGGACTACATCCTCTCGAATGTTCCCGCCTATGAAATGGCCAACGAGCAACTCAACCAGATCTCGCAGCGCTGGCAGAAAGAAGTCGAGGCTGTGGCCAAAGAAGCCGAGGCGCTCTACAAGAACTATCAGAACGAAATGGTCTTTCTGACCGATGACCAGAAGAAGAAAAGGGAAGAAGCCATCGTCGGCAAGGAAAAACAGGCCGCTGAACTGCGTCAGAAGTATTTCGGCCCCGACGGCGAACTCTACAAGAAGCGCCAGTCGCTGATGAAGCCGATCCAGGACGATGTCTACAATGCCGTCAAGAAGGTCTCCGAAGAGCGCGGCTACCAGTGCATCTTCGACCGCGCCTCGTCAGCGGATATAATCTTTGCCTCGCCGCGTATCGACGTCTCCAACGAGGTTCTTGAAAAGTTAGGTTATTCCAAATAAAATCCCTATCTTTGCACCGTTTCGGTATGCTGTATATGGTTAAATTTAACTAAATCCGTTAAAACCGGGACTGTCTGACGTAAACAAACTTGTAAAATATAAATTCAACGCACTAATAAACGATGATCAAAAAACTTTTGCTCGCAATCATGATTGCGCTTCCCATGAGCGTTTTCGCACAGAAATTCGGCATTGTCAACACTGCTGATCTCATGGAATCACTCCCCGAAATGAAGACCGTACAGGAACAGATGACCGCTGCTTCCAACAAGTATCAGGACGAATTTTCGAAACTTCAGGAAGAATTCAACAAGAAATATCAGGAATTCCAGGGCCTCGACGAAAGCACTCCCCAGACAATCAAGGAGCGCCGCATGCAGGAAATGCAGGAACTCGACGCCAAGATCCAGAAATTCCGCGAAACAGCTGATCAGGACCTCCGCCGTCAGCAGCAGCAGCTCATGGCTCCTATTCAGGAAAATGTCATGAAGGCAATCCAGAGCGTAGGTGCCGAAGGCAACTATACATTCATCTTCGAGAACGGCATGTCGCTCTACACAGGCGCTGATGTGACCGATGTCACTCCTCTTGTAAAAGCCCGTCTCGGCATAAAATAAGCCCGGTGCTGACACAATCTTTCGGATAAACCATACAGTCGTCCGCCATGTTCCCTCACGCAGTCTAAACGCAGGGCGCATGGCGGGCGTCACCATTGACACCCTCTGTTAACTCCACACATCAATCATCATCTTGCTATGTTACGAATCAAGCGCATGGACATCTTCATCCTTCAGAGCTTCGTGCCTCTGTTCATGATGACGTTCTGCATCTGTCTCTTCATAGTGCTGATGCAGTTCCTGTGGCGCTATATAGACGACCTTGTCGGCAAGGGTCTCGGAGTCGATGTCATTGCCGAACTTTTCTTCTATGCGGCGCTGACAATGATCCCGATGGCGCTGCCGCTGGCCATATTGCTCGCGTCGCTGATGACGTTCGGCAACCTTGGCGAGCAGTTCGAGCTGACGGCCATGAAGGCGTCGGGCATATCGCTCCTGCGGACGATGGCCCCGCTCATTGTCCTGATGGTCATGATCGCGACAGGCGCGTTTTTCTTTCAGAACGATGTCCTTCCGGTCGCGCAGACAAAAATGTGGACTCTGCTTTACTCAATGAGGCAGAAGTCGCCCGAACTCGAAATCCCGGAGGGCGTTTTCTATGACCAGATTCCGGGTTATAATCTTTTTGTGCAGGAGAAGAACCGTGAGACGGGTGTCCTTTACGAGATGATGATCTATGACGTCTCCAAAGGATTCGAGAACTCATCCATCATCCTGGCCGACTCCGGCAAAATGTCAATAACTCCTGACAAGACTCATCTTTTCCTGAGGCTCTGGAACGGCGAATCGTTTGAGAATATCAAAGATGCCGGGGCCTCGAACATGCGCAATGTCCCTTATCGCCGCGAATCCTTCAGCCAGAAAGATATAATGCTGAAGTTCGACGCAAACTTCAACCGAATGGACGAGCAGGGTATGAGAAGCCAGTATGTCGGCAAAAATATGGCCGAACTCCAGGCTTCGATCGACTCGATGGGCCATCGTGTGGACTCGATCGGCGATATCTACGGATCGGCACTGCGCGAATATCCCTACATGGGACTTCGCCGTTACAGCATCCGCACTGACGAGGAGGGAAATCAGGTTAAAGTCCGGCAGCCGGATGTGGTTCTGTCGCGCCCGGTGGATGTCGACTCCGTTTTCCGCGGATCTTCATCAGGCGTGCGTGTCAACTATCTCTCACAGGCTCTCTCCAAGGCCGAACGCATTCAGGAAGAATATAAATACAAGAGCCATGCTATGGCTGACGAGCAGAAACTCATCCGTCGCCACGCCATAGAACTTCAGAAGAAATTCACCCTCTCCTTCGCCTGTGTAATCTTCTTCTTTATCGGTGCGCCGCTCGGTGCCATCATCCGCAAGGGTGGTCTCGGAACTCCCTTGGTCATCTCGGTCTTCCTCTTCATTTTCTATTATATTATTGACAACATGGGCTATAAATTCGCCCGTGACGGAAAATGGGAAGTCTGGGAAGGCATGTGGCTCAGTGCCGCCGTCCTTCTGCCGCTTGGTATATTCTTCACTTACAAGGCTGTCAATGACTCGGCTGTGTTCAACAAGGACGCCTATCTCAACTTCTTCCGCAAGTTCTTCGGCGTCAGCGAGGTGCGCCACGTCGAGATGAAAGACCTTGTGATGACCGAAGTGGAGCCGCTTGCGGCTGTCCAGCGCCTTGAGGCTTTGAAAATCGAAGTCGCCGAATATCTTTCGCGTAATCCGGAGAAGCAGACTTATGCCGACTACTGGCTTCGCGGCTATGACCGTGACGAGCTTCATCGTCTGCGTGACAACATCGAGGCTACGGTCGAATATCTCTCTAACTCTCGCGAGAAACTCGTGGTACTCAAACTCATGGATCTTCCGATTCTCCGCAGTCTCTGGTTCCAGCAGCCTTCGCGCAGGCTGTGGCTGTCACGTCTGATGATTGCCTTCTTCCCGGTAGGTGTGCCGGTGTGGTTGTACGGACGCAAGACCCAGTCCGATCTGCGGGTTGAGCTTGCGACTGTCACCAAAGTGACAAATGAACTTATAAAACTCATAAGCAATTCATAAAAGCGGGGGTGTTGTCTGTCTGTGTCTCTCTCTCCACACCTTCACTCATGCGATCACCTTTTCAAAAGTTACGTATAAATTACCTGTATAAAATTATGGATAATATAAAGTTAGACCGTATAGAAGACGCGATTGCCGATTTCCGTGAAGGCAAATTCGTGGTAGTTGTCGATGATGAAGATCGCGAGAACGAAGGCGATCTGATAATTGCAGCCGAGAAGGTGACGGCTGATCATGTCAACTTCATGATCACCAACGCCCGTGGCGAACTCTGTGCGCCGCTGTCTCTGTCGCGTTGCCGTGAGCTTGGACTCAACCGTCAGGTCGATGACAACACCTCTATGCTTGGTACTCCCTTTACTGTTACGGTCGACTTGCTTCCGGGATGCACAACCGGCGTTTCGGCCCATGACCGTGCGGCGACGATCCGTGCGCTTGCCGATCCGGCTTCGACACCCGACATGTTCGGTCGTCCCGGCCACGTCCATCCTCTCTATGCCCAGGATGCCGGAGTGCTCCGCCGTTCGGGCCACACGGAAGCGGCCATCGACCTCGCGCGTCTGGCCGGACTTCAGCCTGCGGCCTCGCTGATCGAGATCCTCAATGAGGACGGAACAATGGCGCGCCTGCCGCAGTTGCGTGTCAAGGCCGATGAGTGGGGACTGAAACTGGTCTCGATCCGCGACCTGATCGCTTACCGTCTGCAAAAGGAGTCATTGGTGGAGGAAGGTGTTGAAGTTGACATGCCTACGGCCTACGGTCATTTCCGCCTCATTCCTTTCCGTCAGAAGAGCAACGGACTGGAGCACATCGCTCTGATCAAAGGCGATGTCGGCGGCTCTGATCCGGTGCTTGTCAGGGTGCACTCTTCATGCGCTACCGGCGACATTTTCGGCTCGATGCGCTGTGACTGCGGCGAGCAGCTTCACCGTGCCATGCAGCTGATTGAAAAAGAAGGCCGCGGCGCCATTGTCTATCTCAACCAGGAGGGCCGCGGTATCGGCCTGATGGAAAAAATCAAAGCCTACAAGCTTCAGGAAGAAGGCCTCGACACGGTTGACGCCAATCTCCACCTCGGTCACAAGGCTGACGAGCGCGACTATGGCGTAGGCGCACAGATCCTGCGTAAACTCGGCATTGAGAAAATGCGCCTTATAACCAATAATCCTGTCAAGCGTATCGGTCTGGAAGGCTATGGCCTTGAAGTGGTAGAGAATGTGGGAATCGAGATTGCTCCGAACACCTACAATCTGCGCTACATGCTGACAAAGCAGCAGCGCATGGGCCATGCGCTTCACATGGACGGCCCGTCCTCGCAGTCGTAATGGACATGATGGTGGCTTGAATGGCACTCCGTCAGCTGATGGTCTATTATCAGGTGACGGTTGGCCATGCCTGCGATTGTCGACATCTCGTGTGAGACAAGCAGCAGGGTAGTGGTCTGTGAAAGCTCGGCCACCAGATCATAGATATAATGTTCGAACCGCTTGTCGACATAGCTCAGAGGCTCGTCAAGCACCAGAACCCGCGGACGGGCAATGATGGCCCGTCCGAGCAGGGCGCGTTGCAGCTGTCCGCCTGACAGATTGCCGATGCTCTGTGACGAGTGGTTTTCAAGGCCCATTAGACGCGTGACCTCCTCCACTCTGCGCCTGGTCTCCTCTTTTCCCGCTGACTCCGCGATGAGACCGGAGGCGATCACCTCCTCCACGCTTATCGGAAAACGAGAGTCGATCATGTTTTTCTGTGGAAGATAGCCGATCGAAAGGTCATTGACGGCAGCGCCGTCGCGATAATATGTTACGCTTCCGGAGGTGGGCTTCAGCAGGCGCAGGATGATGCGCAGCAGTGTCGTCTTGCCTCCGCCGTTGGGGCCTGTGATCGCAATGAAGTCTCCGCGGCGCACATCGAAGTTGATGTTGTCGAGCGCCACCTTGTCATCCCACTTTTTGGAGATGTCGCGGAGCGATATGATGATTTCTTTTTCAGAGTTGTTCATGGAGTGTGGAATTATGGCTGCTGAGACAGAGGGTATTCCTTACGGTCCTCGCTATTCGGCTGTGATTGCATCGGTGATGGCACACATTTCCTTTTCCCAGTCATAGGAAAGCGGGTTGATGCTCACCCGGCGCAGTCCGAGCTGCTCGCCCATCACCTCGGCCTGGCGGCTGTCGAGGTCTTTCTGATAGAAGAAAATGCTTGCAGAATGGGTGTCGGCATGGTCGATTGTCTCTTTCAGCTTCGACAGGGAGCTTTCTTTGTTCTCGGCATTTCCGGCTGAGATCTGTTCCAGTCCGTAGTCGCGGGCAAAGTAGCTGAGCGAGGGGTGCCATACCATGAAATGCTCGCCGGCATGGGGGGCAAGGCGGCTTTCAAACGCGCGGTCAAGAGAGTCGAGCCGCAGGGCGAACTTCTCATAGTTGCGTCTGTAATAGTCCTCGTTGGAAGAGTCTATTTTAACCATCGCCTCAAGCATGTTTCGGATGATTATTTTGGCATTCTTGACTGATGTCCATGTGTGTGGGTCGATTTCCTCATGTTTCATATCTCCGTGACTATGGGTTCCGGTCACAGGGACTATGCCTTCCGATGTGTTGAATATCGGAAGTTCGGGGTCTTCCTGGCGTATCTTGTCGAGCAAGGCCATTTCGAAGCCGATATTTCCCATTCTCAGGAATCCGATCGACTTGCGGAGATTCATGATGTGGGTCAGCGATGGATCGTAGTTTTCCGGATTGGCGCCGTTGGCGATCAGGGTCCTGATGTCGACCTTGTCGCCTGTGATCTGTTCGAGCAGATATTTCTGAGGCTCGATGCTGACAGTGACTATCGGTGTCTCCGCCGGTGCAGCCGAGCATGCGCTCAAAAGCCATATCAGCCCGCCCACCGCTAATGTTATTATGGATATGTTGATTGTGGATTTCATGAAAAACAGCTTTTATATTAAAAACGCGCAGCTGAATTTTGTTGTGCGGATATTATATTTTTGCAAATATAAGCATTTTTTAGCAGTTGGTGAAGATTTGTTAAGGAAATTTTTCATTTTGCTGCCCTGACGGGGAGGACCGGCTTGAGTGATGGGTCATCAGACACTCATTTTCAGACGAAAATGGCTTGTCGGCAGGACGGAGTCCGATTTTTTTTGTATCTTTGCAACTTCTAAAACAATAGAATAAAAAATGGCAACACAAGACGAAGTTTTCAAAAAAATAGTAAGCCATGCCAAGGAATATGGCTTCGTGTTTCAGTCAAGCGAAATCTATGACGGCCTTTCAGCCGTTTATGACTATGGCCAGAATGGCGTTGAACTCAAAAACAACATCAAGCGCTACTGGTGGGATTCGATGACACTGCTCCATGAAAATATCGTGGGCATTGATTCCGCTATTTTCATGCACCCGACCATCTGGAAAGCTTCAGGTCACGTGGATGCCTTCAATGATCCCCTGATTGACAACCGCGATTCCAAAAAGCGTTACCGCGCCGATGTTCTGATCGAGGAGCAGATCGCCAAGATCGAGGACAAGATCGAGAAGGAAGTGGCAAAGGCCGCAAAGCGCTTCGGCGAGACTTTCGACGAGGCTATGTTCCGTCAGACCAACGCCCGTGTGCTTGAGCATCAGGCCAAGCGCGACGCTCTCCACGAACGTTTTGCCAAGGCTATGAACGACGGTGACCTTGACGAACTCCGCGCCATCATCATTGACGAAGAGATCGTCTGCCCGATTTCCGGCACCAAGAACTGGACAGAAGTCCGTCAGTTCAACCTCATGTTCAAGACCGAGATGGGTTCTACCGCCGACGGCGCGATGACTGTCTATCTCCGTCCCGAAACCGCCCAGGGCATCTTTGTCAACTATCTCAACGTGCAGAAGACAGGCCGTATGCGCATCCCCTTCGGTATCGCTCAGATCGGCAAGGCTTTCCGTAACGAGATCGTGGCCCGTCAGTTCATTTTCCGCATGAGAGAGTTCGAGCAGATGGAAATGCAGTTCTTCGTTCGCCCCGGATCTGAAATGGAATGGTTCAAGACCTGGAAGGAATTCCGTCTGCGCTGGCACAAGGCTCTCGGCCTCGGCGATGAGAAATACCGCTACCACGACCACGAAAAACTGGCCCACTATGCCAATGCCGCTACCGACATCGAGTTCCAGATGCCTTTCGGTTTCAAGGAAGTGGAGGGAATCCATTCACGCACAAACTTCGACCTCTCGCAGCATGAGAAGTTCTCCGGCAAGAAGATCCAGTACTTCGATCCGGAACTCAATGAAAGCTATACTCCTTACGTCATCGAGACTTCGATCGGTGTTGACCGCATGTTCCTGAGTGTGCTCTGCTCGGCTTATGAGGAACAGGAACTCGAAGGCGGCGACAAGCGCGTAGTGCTCCACCTCCCCGCACCTCTCGCACCTGTCAAGTGTGCAGTCATGCCTCTCGTGCGCAAGGACGGTCTGCCCGACAAGGCGCGTGAGATCGTCAACGAACTGAAGTTTGACTTCTCAACCCACTATGAGGAAAAAGACTCGATCGGCAAGCGTTACCGCCGTCAGGATGCCATCGGCACACCTTTCTGCATCACCGTCGATCACCAAACCCTCGAAGACAACACTGTCACTCTCCGCGAGCGCGACTCTATGGAGCAGAGGCGTGTGAAAATCGAAGATCTCCATTCAATCATCCACTCGCAGGTATCGCTCAACGCTCTTCTCCGCAAGCTGGCCTGAGCGTAGAGCCCTCATTAAACACCAACTCTTTCCCCATTGAGATTATGAAAATGAAAATTTTTAGACATCTGATCCTCGCGGTCATGATGCTCCCCTTGTTCACCTCTTGCAACTACAACTCGCTTGTGGAGAAGAACCAGCAGGTGGAGCAGTCATGGGCCGAGGTCCAGAACCAATATCAGCGTCGTTCGGATCTGATCCCCAACCTCGTCGCCACTGTCAAGGGCTATGCCACTCACGAAAGCGAGACCCTTGAGAAGGTGACCCAGGCACGTGCGGCCGCCACATCGGTCAACATCAATGCCGAGGAACTCAACGAGGAGACACTCGCCAAGTTCCAGGAGGCTCAGAATCAGCTCACCGGCGCCCTGAAATCGCTTCTCGCTGTCAGCGAGGCCTATCCTGACCTCAAGGCCAACGAGAATTTCCGCGATTTGCAGGTGCAGCTTGAGGGTACGGAAAACCGCATTGCCACCGCACGCGGCCGCTACACCCAGGTCGTAGCCGACTATAACACTTCCATAAAGAAGTTTCCCACAAATATCTATGCCGGATGGTTCGGATTCGAGCCGCAGCCTCAGTTCAAAGCCGATGATGCCGCCCAGCGCGCACCGGAGGTAAAATTCTAAACAGACACTATGCGAAAACTTTTCCAAACCATATTGTTTGCAGTGTGTTCGTGTGCGCTTTTTGTAGCCTGCAACGATGATAACAACACCTGGGACGACTACAAGGAGTGGCGTGAGACAAACGTCGCTTTCTATGACGAGCAGCGCTTCCTGATGGGGCCTGACGGTAACAATGTCTACCACTCGTTGACTCCGGCATGGAACACTTCGGCAAACATTCTGATCACTTATCTCAATGACCGCAGCAAAACTGTCGGCAATCTGTCACCGCTGCTCACCTCGACTGTCGATGTGAAATACATAGGCCGTCTCTACAACGACGTGCCTTTTGACTCGTCCTATCTTCAGAAAGCGCCATACGGAGACAGCATTTTCCGCACCCAGCCCTCAAGTGTGATCCAGGGATGGACAATCGCTCTGCTTGACATGCGTGTCGGCGACAGCGCCCGCGTCATAATCCCTTACAACCTTGCCTATGGTTCGTCTGGGTCGGGAGTGATCCCTCCGTATTCGACTCTTGTGTTCGATATGAAGCTGGTCGACATACCTTTCTTTGAGGTACGTCCCTGACCTGTGCGATTCTGAACAGATCAAAAAAATCCGAACAGACAATGGATTTCAAGTTAGAAGCTACTGCTCCTGGGACTGCCGCGCGCGCAGGTCTGATCACCACTGACCACGGTCAGATCCGCACCCCGATTTTCATGCCCGTGGGGACAGTCGGCAGCGTCAAGGCTGTCCACCAGCGTGAACTGCGCGAGGATGTCAAAGCCCAGATCATTCTTGGAAACACCTATCACCTCTACCTGCGTCCCGGCATCGAAATTCTCGAAAAGGCCGGCGGCCTGCATAAATTCAACGGCTGGGACCGCCCGATCCTTACGGACAGCGGCGGCTTTCAGGTCTTCTCTCTGTCGGCCAACCGAAAGCTGACCGAGGAAGGCGCCTGGTTCCGCTCGCACATCGACGGCTCGAAGCATCTGTTCACGCCGGAAAAGGTTGTGGACATCGAGCGCTCGATCGGTGCCGACATAATGATGGCCCTTGACGAGTGTCCTCCCGGAACCGCCGAGAGGTCCTATGCCCGCAAGTCGCTCGACCTCACCCACCGCTGGTTGGCGCGAGGCTGGAAGCGCTACAAGGAGACGGAGGGCAAGTATGGTTACAGCCAGGCCTATTTCCCGATTGTGCAGGGTGTGACCTATCCTGACCTGCGCCGCGAATCGGCCAAGTTTGTTTCCGATCTTGGCGCCGACGGCAATGCCATTGGCGGTCTGGCTGTCGGCGAACCGGCTGAAGTCATGTATGAGATGATAGAGGTGGTCAATGAGATTCTTCCCGCTGACCGCCCGCGCTACCTGATGGGAGTCGGAACCCCGGCCAATATCCTTGAGGCCATCGACCGCGGTGTCGATATGATGGATTGCGTCATGCCGACACGCAATGGCCGTAACGGCATGCTGTTTACGCGCCACGGCATCATGAACATGCGCAACCGCAAGTGGGCCGATGACTTTTCGCCCTTGCAGGAAGACGGTCCGAGTTATGTCGACACAGCTTATACCAAAGCCTATGTGCGCCATCTCTTCATCGCCGATGAGATCCTGGCGATGCAGATCGCGTCGATCCATAACCTTGCCTTCTATCTGTGGCTGGTCGAGGAAGCCCGATGCCACATCATCGCCGGCGATTTCAGTGTCTGGAAACGAGAGATGCTGGAGTGTGTGACCCGCAGGCTTTGAACCGGATGAGTGAGCAGTGATTAAACAACCTCTAAGTCATTGAAGTCTTGAAAATACTTGACTGGTATATAATCCGCAAATTTCTTGGAACATACGTGTTCGCCATTGCCCTGATTCTGGCGATTACGGTGATGTTTGACATTAACGAGAAACTGGATGCCTTTCTGAAAGCACCCCTCAAGGCCACGGTGTTTGACTATTTTCTGAACTTCCTGCCTTATTTCGCCAATCAGTTCAGCCCGCTTTTCACGTTTATCGCGGTCATATTCTTCACCTCGAAGCTCGCCGACAACTCAGAGATCATCGCCATGCTCTCGACCGGCATGAGCTATCGGAGACTGCTGCGCCCCTATCTGGTAAGTGCGACGGTGATCGCTGCGGCCACTTACATACTGAGCGCATATATCATCCCTCCGGCCAATGTCAAGCGAATAGACTATACGAATACCTACGTCAAGAACAAACGCGTGGATTTCGGCTCTAATATCCAGCTTCAGGTTGCAAAAGGAGAGATCGCATACATGCAGTCCTACAACAATTCGCAGAAGACGGGCTACAAGTTTTCGCTCGAATCCTTCGAGGACAAGAAGCTGGTGTCGCGTCTGACAGCCCAGACAATCAAGTGGGACACGCTCCACAACTGGACTGTCCGTGACTACATGATCCGCGATTTCGACGGTCAGCGTGAGACCATCCGCCGCGGATCTCGCCTCGACACCATCATCCCCATCGAGCCGCGCGACTTCCTGATCTCAAAGAACGACCACGAGACAATGACCTCCCCGGCCTTGCGCGAATACATCTCGCGTCAGCGGGAAAGAGGTGTGGCCAACATCAAGTCGTTCGAGATCGAGAACCACAAACGCTACGCCATGACCGCCGCGGCCTTTATCCTGACCGTGATCGGTATGTCGCTCTCTTCGCGCAAGATCAAGGGGGGCATGGGTGTGAATATCGGCATCGGACTCGTCCTGAGTTTCAGCTACATCCTCTTCATGACCGTCACCTCGACCTTTGCCGTGTCGGGTTATACCTCGCCGATGGTTGCGATGTGGATTCCAAACATCCTCTACACCATCATTGCCTTAGTCTTATATTATAAGGTGTCGCATCAGTAAAAGTATTGGTAAAAATACCGAACTCTTTCTCAAATCGGATAGTAAATAACTCGTCTAACTTTTGGGGTGCAGTTCA
>NZ_JAIDEN010000032.1 GCF_029054785.1 Duncaniella sp. | reverse complement strand
CTTTTGCTAAATTGTTGAAATTCGGCAGTCGCATAGCTCGCTATGCTCCTTTCTCATTTACAACAATTTATCTAAAAAAATACACCACTCAGATTTTTACTCTTGTTATGAAACACCCTCTTATCGGAAGATTTGCTATTTAGAAATATTTTCCTTTAATTTGCATTCAGTACCCTACGGGCCGACATAAAACAAATGTCTCATATACTACTCACTAACCAACTGTTTATTTTATGAAAAAGTATCTCGCAGAGATGATCGGAACTTTCGTTCTGGTTCTCATGGGTTGCGGCAGCGCAATCTTCGCCGGTATCGGATTAGGAACAACCGGGTATGGCGTGACAACCCTTGGCGTAGCTATGGCCTTCGGTCTTTCTGTTGTAGCTATGGCCTACACTATCGGCAACATCTCCGGTTGCCACATCAATCCCGCGATCACTCTCGGCGTCTGGTCAAGCGGACGCATGAGCGGCAAGGAGGCCGGAGGCTACATGCTCTTCCAGTGCATCGGAGCTATCATCGCTTCAGCAGTCCTCTACATCCTTGTCCACACCGGCAATGAAGCAGGTCTGGAAGCCGTGTTCAACAGCACCACGACCACCGGATCAAACAGCTTCCTCCCCGGCAACATCGTGCCTGCATTCCTCGCCGAGCTGATCTTCACCTTCATCTTCGTCCTTGTCGTTCTCGGATCTACTGACGAGAAGAAAGGCGCAGGCAACTTCGCAGGCCTTGCAATCGGTCTGACCCTTGTGCTTGTCCACATCGCCTGTATCCCCATCACCGGTACTTCCGTAAATCCGGCCCGTTCGATCGGCCCGGCCATCTTCGCTGCGATCGAAGGCAACTGTGTGCCCCTCAGCCAGCTCTGGCTCTTCATCGTGGCTCCTTTCATCGGCGCCATGCTGAGTGCCTATGTCTGGAAAGGCCTCCGTTCCGACAACTGATCCTTGATCAGCCGGCCTCAACGATATTAACCGCAGGGACACAGCCCCGACTCGTGTCCCTGCGCTATTTATACGATACCACTTTTTTTAGAGTGACTATTCAGCGAATATTGCCAACCTAAGAGCCTCATTATCAGGGCAGGGATGCACCATGGTGCATCCGAAAACGAGGTTAATGAACCATAAAACCGGCGGATGCTCCGTGGAGCATCCTACAACTTGCTTGCAATCAAGCTGTTTGAATCGCTGAATAGTTACTTTTTAGAGGGTGTTTAAAAACAGCATTTCCTGTGGCTAACTTTGCATCATCAAAGAGTCACAGGAACGTTTTTTTCGCCAGACCTGTATCATGAATGCCGACGGAGCAGACGTCGGCTTCTGACTGAAGGCCGGTGAAGGAATCAGGAATGTGATCCGGAGAGCTGACGGCAGATAGCCGCGGCCACATTGGCTGCCGCACTGCTGTCCGTATGAAGGATTGATCTGATCTTAGCGTAGCCTTCCAGCTGGGCCTTTCGGGCAGGCCCGTCGGGAATCACTTGCGAAAGTTCACGGTCGACGGCCTGCGATGTGCAGTTATGGACAAGCATCTCAGGCACCACACAGCCTCTTACACCACTGCGCGCTGCCTCGCGGTTCACCTCCCGCCGGGTCTGACGGTCGATTTTTCCCCCGATGAGGTTTGGCAAGGCCGCATAGGGAATTTTCAGAATGTGGACGAATATGTCATGGGCCCATTTCCAGCCCACGGCGCGATAGCAGACCACCTGCGGACATCCGGCCAGGGCACATTCAAGCGATGCTGTGCCGGAAGTGACCATAGCCGCCCTTGAGCGGGCCATCAGTTCAAGCGTGGCGGCATTGACAAGGGGAAAAGAGGTGTAGTCCGCATAGAGCTTCCTGTCAATCGACGGGGCTGCCGCGACCACTGTCTGCATCTCCGGATGACGGCGCGCGACGGCATCCATCACCGGCAGATTGGCTTTGATCTCGCCGACACGGCTTCCGGGCACGAGAGCCAGGATCGGCTCGTCTGACAGACCGTGGCGCTTGAGAAATTCCTCACGCGGAGGGAGTGAGTCCAGCACTTCCTCGACCTCTTCGACCGAGGGATTGCCGACATAGTCAACCTTTACGCCACGTTCGCCGAACCAGTCCGGTTCGAAAGGCAGGATGGAGAAGATGCAGTCTACATAGCGTTTCAGCTGCTTCATGCGGTATTCCTTCCAGGCCCACAGCTTGGGGGCGATATAGTAATAGACCTTTATTCCGAGGCTTTTGGCAAACTTGGCGAGTTTAAGATTGAATCCGGGATAGTCGACAAGGACAACGGCATCAGGGCGCATGGTCCGGATGGCTTCCTTGGCAGTGCGCATGTTGCCGAGAACCTCCGGCAAATGGGTAGCCACGTCGATAAATCCCATGAAAGCCATGCGGCTGATGTGGATCAGAGGCTCGTGGCCAACTGCGGCGGCCATGCGGTCACCGCCGAGATATGTGATTTCGGCTGAAGCGTCAAGTTTCAGCAACTCCTTGATTACCTGCGCCGCGTGGACGTCACCAGAGGCCTCTCCGGCTGAAAAGAAGTACTTCATGATCGCAAAGATAGAGGAATTTTTTCATTTTCTGAAGTATTTTCGCTAACTTGCGCGTTATTAGAAGTGGATCCCTCCATCTCGCCTCAGCCTGAAATCCCGTTTTTAACAAAAGTCACTCTTATTGCCACACCTCATTATGCAGCGATATTTTCTTGGCTTACTCCTTTGGCTGATTCCGGTTCTCGCAGTCGGAAAGACTCCGATTTTCGGAAATCCGGAAGTCGAGATTGACCACATGTATGCCTATGTCAAACGCCACAATCCCGATTTCAAGCGCGAAGTGGCCGAAGCCTTCTACAACATCGGACGCCGCTACGGCATCCGCGGAGACATCGCTTTGTGTCAGGCCATCATCGAAACCGGATGGTTCCGCTTCGACAACGGCACGGCTGTGCGGCCCGGCGCCCACAACTATTGCGGTCTCGGAGTGAAGAAGCGCGGCGACAAGGGCTGTTCGTTCCGCACCGTCGAAGAGGGTGTCACCGCCATGATACAGCATCTCTATGCCTACGCATGTTCCGGCAGACTTCCCTCAGGTGAAAAGAAGGTCGATCCCCGTTTCGACTACGTCAACCGCGGGTCAGCGCCGACATGGGAAAAACTCGCGGGCCGATGGGCGATGAATCCGCGCTACGGGACCAACATCCTGCGCATATATTCCGGACTTGCGTCAAAAGCCAGGTCGGGCGGCAAAGTGCATTTCATAGAAGTCAATATTCCTGATGATCTGCTTGACGATGACGAGATTGACTTCAGCGATCTTGACTATGTCCATGACATCGACGACTCGTCAGTCACCGTGGCCAACGACGATCTTTTCAATTAACCGTCGGTGTTTATCGCTGAACTATTGTTATCAGGCAAGCACTTAAACGCCAGCTCAAGCAGCTCCCCCAACTCTTAAAGACATGAAAGAAAAAGAAATAATCTCCAACATAGCCTCTCGCCTCGCCATCACCGAACTCAATGCCATGCAGAAGCGCATGGCCTCAGTGAAAACCTCAGGAAACACCGTGACACTCCTTGCGCCGACCGGCTCAGGCAAGACTGTGGCCTTTGCCATCCCTCTGCTCAAGAGCCTCGGTCCGGCTGACGGAAAGGTCCGGGCCGTCGTGATGGCTCCTTCGCGCGAACTGGTCCTCCAGATCTTCGATGTGATCCGCCCGCTTGCCACAGGGCTGAAAACCGTAGCGTTCTACGGAGGTCACGCAATGCAGGAAGAAAAAAACTCGCTCTCGGTCACTCCGGATATCATCATAGCCACACCGGGTCGTCTGCTTGACCACATCACCCGCGGCCATGTCGATCTGTCAGGCGTGAGGGCGCTTGTTCTCGATGAATATGACAAGGCCATGGAGCTTGGTTTCGCCGACGAGATGAAACGTGTGTGTCGCCGCCTGACCTCTCTGAGCCTCATCGTGCTGACTTCAGCCACAAGGCTTGACGAACTGCCTCCGTTCCTCCCGACAACCCAGGGGGCCGAGCTGATCGACTTCAGCGGCGAGTCGTCGCCACGGCGCAGAATGCAGATTGTCAACGTCCCCTCTCCCACCCGCGACAAACTTGACACTCTCATCGACCTTCTGCGCTCACTCGACAATGGCCGTGTGATCGTCTTCGCCAATCACCGCGAAAGCGTCGAGCGTATCTATGAGGCTCTGCGCAAAACCGGTCTCCCCGTGGGCCTCTATCACGGCGGTCTCGAACAGAATGACCGCGAGAATGCCATCGAGATGCTCAACAACGGATCGACGCCGATTCTGGTCTCTACTGACCTCGGCGCCCGCGGACTTGACATTCCGGATCTTTCAGCTGTGGTCCACTACCATCTCCCCCCCTCCCCCGAAGCGTGGACCCACCGCAACGGACGCACAGCCCGTCAGCAGGCCTCAGGCGAAGTCTATATAATCACCTCCGAAGGTGAGAATCTTCCGGACTATCTCGATTGGGACCGCGAACTGGTGCCTCAGGGCAAGAGTGCCGACCCGATCTCCTCGGACACCGCTACGCTCTATTTCAACGTAGGCAAAAAAGAGAAGATCTCGCGCGGCGACATCGTGGGCTTCCTCGTGGCCAAAGGCAACCTTGACGCCAAGACAATAGGCCACATCGCCATGCGCGACCATGCGGCCCTCGTCGCCGTCCCCCGCAGTGAAGCCCGCCGACTTGTCGACGAACTCAACCGCCACAAGATAAAAAACACCCGCGCCAAAATATCACTGCTTGGCAGATAGCGGATATTCCGGCGCGGGCGGTCTATGCTTTCAGTAAGAATGCGGCTGTCGGAGCGACTTCTTAAAGATCAATGCGAGATGTCGAAGCCGCGGCGCTGCAAGGCCCGCAGCATGCGGTAGTTCATAGCTTCGCGATAGTAACCTACGATGTGACCGGCCCAGTCATTGTCGGTCTTTGAGCCTTCGCGTGTGCGGTTGTACTCGCTGACTGTCTCGTCGTAGGCAAGCAGTTCATCGAGCATCGCATCATCGTCCTGACGGTAGCAATTCTTATAGATGACCAGTTCAGCCGGTTGCTTGGGTTTCAGATCGGGATGCTCGCGGGGCACACCGAGAGCCAGCCCGCAGACCACGAATGTCTTCTCCGGGAGCTTCATCAGCGATGCCACAGCCTCAGGAGCAGCAGTGCGCGCATAGCCGATCGGACATGTTCCCAGTCCAAGAGATTCGGCCATTGTCAACGCGCTCATCATGGCGAGCGTGGCATCGGTCACACCGACAATCAGTCCGTCAGCTGTCGATGGAAAATCAGGCATGTCGATATTCTTTTCCTCGCTGATAAGGCTGATCTTGTGATAGTCGATCAGGAAAAGCAGAAAATGGCTGCATGTCTTGATCTGCTTCTGGCCTGTCAGCCCGTAGAGCTGCTCCTTGATTTGCTGGTCGGTGACATCAATCACCGAAAACTGCTGTCCGTTGTAGCTGGTCGGGGTGTTGCGTATGGCTTCATAGATCAGATCCATCTGCTCGCCGGAAATCGCGTCCCGTTCATAACGGCGCACTGAGCGGCGGTCCAAAAGTGTATTTTTAACATCTTTCATAATCTGAGAAGGAGAAAACAGGATTGGTGGTTTGGTTGTAGGATAGTATGATATTCTTTTCAAACAAAGATCCGGCTCTGTTTGTTCAGGCCTCACGGCGTGTTTGCATACTTACGGCAAAAGGCCTAACTTTGTAGACACAACAACATCAGACATGGAACTCGTCACCTCAGAAAACATCATCCTTTTCGGCTCAATCCTGCTGATTGCCGGAGTGCTCATCGGCAAGTCGAGCTACCGTTTCGGACTCCCCCTGCTGCTGATCTTCCTCCTGGTCGGCATGGCCTTCGGAACCGACGGCGTCGGCATACAGTTCAGCAACATGCACTCCGCCCAGTTCATCGGCATGATCGCGCTGTGTATCATCCTCTTCTCAGGCGGAATGGGGACCAAGCTCTCGGCCATACGCCCGGTGATCGTTCCGGGACTGATCCTGTCGACAGTCGGAGTGTTGCTGACCGCAATGCTCACCGGACTTTTCATCTGGTGGCTCTCAGGTATGAGCTGGACCAACATCCACTTTGCCTTCCTCCCCTCACTGCTGCTTGCCGCAACCATGTCTTCGACAGACTCGGCCTCGGTCTTCGGCATACTCGGAAGCCAGAAAGTGGGCCTGCGCAACCACCTGCGCCCGATGCTTGAGCTTGAAAGCGGCTCAAACGACCCGATGGCCTACATGCTGACAATCATCCTCATCGAGACCATCACTCTCGGCGGAGGTCTCTCGGCAGGATCGCTCATCCTCGAACTCATGCTCCAGTTCGGAGTCGGCGCTCTCGGCGGATTCGCGATGGGCAAAGCGACCCTCTGGCTGATTGGCGTCTCCCGGCGGAGCGACGCAAGCGCCGAGTCCAAAGAAGATGCCGGACAGGCCACTTCCATGATCTCCATCCTTATGATCGGCGCCGTGTTCTTCACCTTTGCAGCGACAACAGCCCTTGCCGGAAACGGCTATCTCGCGGTCTACATCTGCGGCATAGTGCTCGGCAATGCCACACTCCCCAACCACCGCGGGATCACCAAGTTTCTCGACGGCATGACCTGGCTCGCTCAGATCGTGGTCTTCCTCATGCTCGGACTCCTGGTCAATCCCCACGAAATGATCGACGTTGCCGCCGTCTCGCTCCTCATAGGCATCTTCATGATCCTCGTCGGACGCCCCTTGAGCATCTTCCTGTCCCTCGCCCCGCTACGTAAAATCAGCACCCGGTCAAAGCTCTTCATCTCCTGGGTCGGACTCCGTGGAGCCGTGCCTATCATCTTCGCAACCTACCCCGTAGTCTCCCGGATCGAAGGTGCCGGACAGATATTCAACATCGTCTTCTTCATCACCATCATATCGCTGCTGGTGCAGGGTACCACCGTCATCGCCGCAGCCCGCAGACTCGACCTCATAGCTCCTGACAACACCGGCGAAGAGGATTTCGGAGTAGAACTCGCCGACGAACTCCCGACATCGCTCCAGACCCTCACGCTCACCTCCGAACATCTGGCCAAAGCCTCTACCCTGCGTGACATGCAGCTCCCCGCCGGATCGCTCGTCATGATGATCCGCCGAGGCAACCGCTACATAGTCCCCAACGGCACCCGCCATCTTCAGCCGGGCGACACCCTGCTCATCATCAAGGAAGACAAATCGTAAACAAACAGCTCTTGAAATTAATACGCACTTGATATGAGCCTCATTTCGCTGAATGCATCAAACAAATAGCGTTTTCTCATACTTCTCGGTTAAGCCTGCGAATCATATATCCAATTCTTATAGTAATCACCCTTGGAACCAACATGGCGACCATTCGCGAACCTTTCGCATACAAATTAATCAAAAAAACGTCCGACATATTTGACAAAAACAAAAAAAGTCCCTACCTTTGCAGCGCAAAAGCCCGCAGCGGGGAAAATCTCATACAGTAAAGCACCCCGCCGCAACAAAGGCTCGGTCCTATAGCTCAGTTGGTTAGAGCACCTGACTCATAATCAGGGAGTCCTTGGTTCAAGCCCAAGTGGGACCACAACTTGA
>NZ_JAIDEN010000031.1 GCF_029054785.1 Duncaniella sp. | reverse complement strand
TCCTTTCTCATTTACAACAATTTATCTAAAAGATACACCACTCAGATTTTAACTCTTGTTTTTAAACAACCTCTTAAAACTAAGCCCAGTAACAGTATTGAAGACAAAATCCTGTTACTGGGTTTCGTTTATCTGTATGGCATCACACTGCATATGCTTAATCTGGAAAATGAACAGCATATTCTCAGATCTGATATCGGACATTGAGAATAATCGGAGGAGCAGAATCAAAGAAGGGGACAAGCCCCAAATTGAGAATTTATATTTCCCGTGACACTATTTATCATAATAGTGATTATGAGCAAAAGTATTATCTTTTTCGGTCGCTATTCATATTGGTCACATTTCATTACCAGCACGCATTCATTATTCCATTCCCCCTGATTTTCTGTTAGGTTTATTTACGATAGAAAACAGATTCTCCTTGCCACATTTGAATGAAATGCGACAAGGAGAATTTTTTTGATGCGGGAATGTTTGTGGCTGTGTTATTTCCCACAGAGATGTTTTACATCCTGAAGCATATAGACAATCTGATTTCTTAATGTAGCCAACGGTGATGGCTGCTTCTGTGGATTATCATTAACCATTACGATCGGGGCATATTTTATCCGCAGTTTCTTGTAATGACAATAGACATTCAACAGCCGTTCCGACATATATCCGAATATGCGGGCCTGATATGGATATGGGGAAATCTTGACTCTTTTCTCAACTTCAAACAAGATGTCAAACATCCAGGTTGTATAATCCTCAAAGATTTCCTGCGATGTAATAAACATGTTGTAATGAGCAAGCTTATTGTTATGCTCCATGACTTCATCAAAAGACTCAAGCATTTCAGACGAACGGTCCGAAACTACATCCCTCAAGGTATTGTAATCTTCCATTATATGGCAAATCAGATAGTCTGTTTTCAGAGAAAACGGATATATCTTACGTTTCGCCAACACGATATCATAACTCTTAAAAATATCATCGATATTAGCGGGTAATTGAGGCGGATTTGCGAGCGCCTGTTCAACTGTAAGATCTGAATAACTCTGGCCATAAGGAAGTTTGAGACTGAGATCAAAATAGCGGCGATAATGCGATAGCCCGATGTATTTTGTCTTTTTGGCGGCATTCTTCCAATACCAATAATGAGCAGTCAGTTCACAAAAATTCGGATTCTTAATTGAGATATTGTCACCTGTGTCATCTCCGACAATTCCAAGATCCTCCGAAGAGCGAGCCTTTCCGACATGTATTGGCATGAATCCATCACCGGAACGGAAGTAGTCTTTTTTATGACAACACACCAACATTGTGATGTCCTGAGAATTAGAGTTCATTGGCAAAAGTATTTAAGGCATTTCTAACAATAGGTGCCATGTCATAGTATTTGTATTCAGCAAGACGTCCGCCGAATATTACGTTTGGTTCGGCAGCGGCAAGCATGCGATATTTCTCATAAATTGTCTGATTATGAGTATCATTCACGGGATAAAAGGGCTCCATACCTTCTTCCCACTCGGTAGAATATTCGCGAGATATGACGGTTTTGGGATTATCATAGACTGCATTGCCGAAAATTTCGAAATGCTTATGCTCGATGATGCGGGTATAAGGTACATCGGAAGCCGTATAGTTAATGACCGCATTCCCCTGATAATTAGCCGTGTCAATCACCTCGGTTTCAAAACGGACTGTACGATATTCGAGTTTCCCGTAACGATAGCCGAAATACTCGTCGATCTTGCCGGTAAAAACTATTTTTTTTGCGATAGATTCCCAGTGATGGCGATTCGAGAAAAAGTCCGTGTTGTGGACGACTTCGATTCCCGCAAGAAGGCCGTTGATCAGGCGGTTGTAGCCTCCGATCGGAATTCCCTGATATGTATCATTGAAATAGTTGTTGTCAAATGTCATTCTGACCGGAAGCCGACGGATAATGAAAGGGGGCAGTTCAGTGCAACTGCGTCCCCACTGTTTCTCCGTATAGCCCTTTATCAGCTGCTCATAAATGTCACGGCCGATCAGCAGCAATGCCTGTTCTTCCAGATTCCGAGGTTCGGAGATGCCTTCTGATTCCATATATCGTACTGTTTCTTCCCGCTGCTCTTCCAGTCGTGCCTGAGCCTCTGCCGGAGTCCTTACACCCCACATCCGATAGAACGTGTTCATATTGAACGGCAGATTATAGAGCTGACCGTCAGGCGCCAAGGCTACCGGGCTATTGGTGTATCTGTTGAACTGAACAATTGCGTTGACAAAATCCCAGACCTCTCTGTCAGATGTATGAAAAATATGGGCACCATATTTATGCACATTGATGCCTTCAATTTCTTCACAATATATATTCCCTCCTGAATAAGGGCGTTTGTCTATGACAAGACAGCGCTTCCCTGCCCTATTGGCAAGAAATGCGAAAGTTGCGCCATAAAGTCCGGCTCCTACTATTAGATAATCATACATATATCAGAGAGATTTTATTTTTGTTTTGACTAAATCTACTATTTCGATAATCACCGTATCCCTGAGCATCCACAGCGTTGCGGAATAGACACAGAGTCCGACAGACAAACCGACAATCAACTGTGTCAGATATGCCGAAGTCAACATCCGGCTTACATAAACGGCAAGTCCCATTACTCCGGTTGCTATTATAACCTTGTGGTTTATTAGAGCGGATATTCTGAATGGATAATATTTTCTTCCCAAAACAATCTGAAGAAACAATACGGTCAGTTCAGCGATAAATGTGGAAACTGCCGCTCCGACAGCACCCAGCGACGGAATCAGCAGGAAGTTAAGCAGCAGATTCATAACCGCTCCCCCACTCACGCTCAAAATTACTAATCTGACCTTATCCATCGGATAGAGAATCTGTATGCCCATCAGATTTGTAAGACTGATGAACACTATTACAGGAGCGGTGATATAGAGCACCGAGATGGAATCCCGAAATTCCTGTCCGCAGAATATCATTGTTACAGGGGTAGCCAGAACCATAAGTCCGACGGTCATCGGCAATGCGATTGAAATTGTCAGGCTGAGCGATTTTTTTATCACCGAAGAGAATCCGTCCATGTCACCTGATTTTATCAAGTGGGAACATCGTGGAAGCAATACGGTTCCCAAAGATGTAATCAGGGTCAGCCCGATAGTGGATATTTTATTACCTGCGGTAAAAAAACCGACAGCTTCATCTCCACTGATAAATCCAAGCATGATTGAATTGAGCTGAATATAAAGGCTGATGATCAGATTTAGGACAAATACATTCAAAGCCGGCTTCAAGTGACGCAAAATGCGCAATCCTCTGAAATTCATATTTTTCAGGGAGATATACTTTCTCAGATGCACAAAATTGGCCAGGTAATTGCCGACAGTCGATCCGACAACTATGCAGCCATAGGCTATCAGATCTGACGATGAACGCACGAAGACGAATAGAGAGGCCGCAGCCAATGTTCTTATAATCAGAGCCCGGATGGTTATGAATTTGAAATCTTCAATTCCTTGGTAGAACCATTCGACACCAATCGATGAAAACAGGATGGACAAGCTAAGTATATAAAACAATGTCTGAGCCTGATGTATCTGCGGGACAAATTTCGCCAAAGCCCAAACAAGAACATATGCACACAGGCATAACAATCCGCTAAGCATCAAAATTTCAACCGTAAACTGATCTCGCGCAGCCTTGTTGTCACGGCACTTCGCAATCTCTTTTACGGCATACATCGGAATACCGAGAGTCGACACCAGGATTATATAGCAGACTATTGAATTCAGAAAGTTGACCGTCCCGATTCCTTCAGGCAAAAGGATTCTTGCCGCATAAGGGAAAGTAATGACGGGAAAAACGATTCCGGTAATAGTATTCAGGCCATTAAGGATTATATTTGTCTTTACTGAAGACATTGATTTTGGCAGATGATAGAAAACAAAATGATACAATTACATATCAACCACGACAAAATTAAAAAAATAAGGTTGATTATGCAAGAGCACTGCCACAGAAAATCCATTAACACTATTTTAGCAAATAAATTGCTCTTTCAGACATGTTGGCAGTCAGGTTGGTTAATTCATATTCTATTTTGTTAAGTCTCTTGCAAATATCTGTCTTCCGAATTAATTTTGCACCAAGTCAATAAAAGAAATACATCATAAAGTTCTCTATATACCTGTTTGATAAAACCCCTTTTATGTGATTCTTGCCACAAAAGTATTTTATTCTTAATCCAATCAAAGATAAACATCTCTTATCCTTTTCTGAATTTTAAATTACCGCTATTTATCCCTAATCAATCAGTAGTTATCACCTACTAAAACATCCTTTATGGCTATAACCCATAAAGGATGTTGAAAGATGAGTTTGAGAAAACAAATACCGATAATTAGAATTGATGATTATAATTTCGAGCGCTCCACTGCGTGATGCAGCGGGCGCTTTTTGTTTTATGCGAGATCTCGGAGGCTCAAAGCCACGACGTTTTCCACATGTTGCGTGTGGGGGAACATGTCGACCGGCTGCACGGCATCAATATCATACTTCACATGAAGCAATGCCAGGTCGCGGGCCTGGGTCGCCGGATTGCAGCTTACATAGACTATTCTTCGAGGCGCGGCATCCAATATGACCTTGACCACATCTTCGTGCATTCCCGCACGCGGAGGATCGACGATCATCACATCAGGTCTGCCATGAGCCGCGATAAAATCCGAGGTGAGCACATTCTTCATGTCTCCGGCATAGAATTCGGTATTGTCAAGTTTGTTGATCCCGGCATTGACTTTTGCATCCTCAATAGCTTCCGGGACATATTCGATGCCGATGACATGGCGGGCATTTCGGGCCACGAAACAAGCGATGGTCCCGGTGCCTGTATAAAGGTCATACACAAGTTCCTCTCCTGTCAGTCGGGCAAATTCACGGGCTACGCTGTAAAGTTTATAGGCCTGACGGGAGTTGGTCTGATAAAATGATTTCGGTCCGACTCTGAATCTCAAGCCTTCCATTTCCTCTTCAATGAACTCTTTGCCTTTATAGAGGTGTATCGTCTGATCCGAAATTGTATCGTTAACCTTTGTATTGACAACATAGAGCAACGATGTGATTTCCGGGAATTCCTTGGCCACTGCATCAAGCAAGGTATCAATCTTCTCCGCGTCATCTTCACCGAACACCATCACAGCCATTACCTCTCCGGTAGATGAGATTCGGATCATAAGAGTGCGCAGCAATCCGTGCTGTTCTCTCAGATCATAGAATGAATAATCGTGATCCATTCCGAAGCGCTTGATAAACAGTCTCAGCCGATTACCCAGATCATCCTGAAGGTGACATTTGTTGATGTCAAGGACCTTGTCAAAAGCGCCTGATATATGAAAGCCGGCCGCGCGTCGTTCAGGAAACTCCTCGCCTGAACGCAACTGATCAAAAGTCAGCCATTTCTTATTGGAAAATGTATATTCCATTTTATTGCGGTACTCCCAGATTGATTCCGAGCCCAGGATCGGAGTCAGTTCAGGGAACGGGATCTTGGCAATCCGCTGCAAGGCATCTTCGACCTGTTTCTGCTTGCATTTCAGCTGGAACTCATAAGGCAAATGCTGCCAGCGGCATCCGCCGCACATCGTAAAATGCTCGCATCTCGGCTCGACTCTTATTGCTGACGGTTGTGTCAGTTTTTCAATATGACCTTCGGCATAACTGCGTTTCTTACGGTCTATCTTGACATCCGCAATATCGCCCGGCGCGCCGAATGGAATAAACACGACCATCTCATCGACTCTTGCAATAGAGTTTCCTTCTGCTGCAACATCGACTATTTCAACACCGCTCAACAGCGGAAGTTCTTTTCTCTTTCTTGCCATTTCAATTTGATTGTATCTGTTGTTAAACAACCTCTTAATTTCACTTACAAAAATTTCGTCGGCAATGGTTTGGAGAGCCAGTTACCGACGAGTGTAGTATTCAGTAAGTTAGGTTAAGATAATTCTACAATTATTTTATCGTCAAAATTAATCTTTATTTCGATATAAATCAATTTCGCCGCCTGTATTTAACCTTATTTAACCGACTGCAAGCCTGATTTAATCTGAGTATTTTTCAATCTCAACACAACAAACAGCGTGAGTATGGCAGACGCGGCAATAAGCATCGGGGAATCAAGTCCCCAATGGTCTATCGGGTTGTCTCCCCCACCCTGTGAAGCCAAACTATATTTCCATGTCGAGTAAACTACGATTGAATTGTTCAGAGCATGTATGATTGCCGGAAGCCACAACGAATTGCTCCACCACAGCAGGTAGCCGAAATAAGCTCCCAAGAGCAGCCTTGGAACAAATCCGAAAAACTGCATGTGAATTGCACTGAAAATAACAGCTGTCAGCCAGATCGCCAAGTGCCGGTTCATGCCTGAACTGTAAAAAAGCTGTTGCAAAGCTCCTCTGAACAGAATTTCTTCGCTAAGACCGGCAAGAACGCCAACAATCAACAGATCTATGACCAGCGAACCTATTGAATCTCCTCCTAAAAGAATTTTCACTGAATTGCGGGCCTCCTCCTCATGTGATCTCATCCATTCTTCCAGTCCGCTCAGAGATTCCGGCAACACAAGGCTGTCATTCATCATCACAATCCAGTTCATCAACGGAATTGAAACGAGCATTGCAACAATCGCCAGAATCAGTTGCCTGGCCGAAAATACCGAGTCTATTCTCAGGAATCGTGCCGGCAAAGCAGAGATTATCACAGCCGTAAGAACTGCCGGAAGTATGAAAATCACACAATCCTGTATGACAGTCGCTAACCTCAAGGATTTTGTAGTGATCCCATTATGCACAATAAAGCCCACGAATATGGTGCCTATAAGCGCACACACAACGAGAGTTATGATAAAGAACAGCAGACGTTCGGATGGTTTAAAACGAAGATATTGCATTGTTAAGATTACTTATCAAGATAAAACGGAAATGTGAGCTGCTGATAATCGGCTGTGTATTCATTCGCTTCATTGCGGATATACAAGTTGTCAGTCTCACATGGAGAGTCGAGAAACCTCTCGGCTACAACTTGCCACAAAATGCGCAATGCGCCTTTACCGGCTTTTGAATACACGGTGGTCACATGTTTTGGAGCAAGTCGCCCGCATGACAGCAGCCATTCGATCTCATCCTTTCTCCCTGACGGGGATATAAATGCCAATGAGTCATCACGCGTCTGAAGCTGCCGGGAGGATATTTCGATCAGAGATTCAATGCCGAACGACTCTCCATGTCTTGCCAGTGCTCTGTGGCTGTCGGGCGACTTGAGGGGCTCATTAAAAAAAGGCGGATTTGAAACGATCAGCAACGGCGATGACACTTCAGGAAAAGAGACAGTTATGTCGCTTCGGACAACTTCGATTCTCTCCCCCCAAGGCGAAGAATCAGCATTCGACTGACAGCACCTCGCTGCATCTTCGTCAATGTCGACCGCGTAGATCCGGGCATCCGCAGTCCGTTGGGCCATCATGAGAGATATAAGTCCTGAGCCACACCCGGCATCGACTATATTGCAGGCATTCCCGATCTCTGTCCAGCAACCGAGCAAAACGCCATCAGTGCCGACTTTCATCGCACATCCGGAATCGTCTACGGCAAACTGTTTGAATTGAAACATATCTCAGTCTACAATTAATATGCAAAACCGACATTGTCGACATACAGCGTCAGGCCCTCTGTGCCGACATAAGGCTCACCGCTACCGGCTGAAAACATCACAATGATGTGAGTCGGCGCAGCTCCGGCAGAATCCCAGCCCTCCTCTGTCACCGGCACCATCTTGCCTTTGGAGTTGCGGGCATAGTAACGGTTGTCCCTATTCCTTAATTGAAGATATTCCGGGACAGCTCCTTTGGCGCTGAGATCGCCATAGACAAATGGCAGGCGATGGCCGTTAGCCCATGAAGACGCTTTTGTGAAATATTCACCGGCGGTCGCAACTCTTTTAGCATGAATGTTGCCATCAGCATCTTCCCAACGACGTTGCAGGAAGACGAAAACAACAGCATTGTCATGGCCCGGCAACTGCTTTTTCGAGCTAAATCCCGTTGACTTTATACGATAGTTGACATTAGGCATATCCACCTTATAGTCAAACACCAGTGCTGTCGGACGTTTAGTAAACGGAACTCCCATTTCCATTTTTGAATACGGGTTCTTTGTCGAGGTGACTGGTTCTATCATCTGACCGAGAAACATTGAACCGGCAACCATCACATCCATATTGATCAGACCGAGCACTTTCACATTCTCAATCTGAGTACATAGCTTTGCACACTTGTTGTTAGCCGAGCGCTCAAACGGATAAACGGCATTGGAAGTCTTCACTACTCCGGACACTTTCGCATAGACATTACTTGTGCCCCACGGAGAGCCGCCAAGGTTTGAATATGGTTTATTCCCGTCAATAGTCTGTGCAGGACCGATCTCATAAATCGTTTTATCGTGACCTCCGATGACGGCAGACTCATGAATATGGCGTGTCACCCAATTTGAAAAATCGCCATACTTGATCCGTTCGACTGACTGGGCATATACGGAAGAGGCACAACAGATCATGCCTGCACCTAAAAGCATATTTCTTAATGTCATCATTCTCATATTAATAATTTGGCCGGAATGTTCAGCGGTTGTTCAGTAACAATGGTTAAAGCCATAACATCTCGGTTTTGTCTAATGTTTATGCAAACAGGGTCCTGAAAGCCTCCTCGACTTTTGCGACCTCTATGATTCTGATATTGAGCCCGGATGTATCAATTCCCTTAAGATTATGCCTGGGTATGATAATTGTCTCCATCCCTAACTTCTCGGCCTCGCGTATGCGCTGCTCTATGCGGCTGACCGGACGGACTTCACCGGAAAGCCCGACCTCTCCTGCCATACAGATTCTGTTCGGAATAGTCATATCGACATTTGATGACAGAATCGCACAGATCACAGCCAGATCCAAAGATGGATCATTGACTTTCATTCCTCCGGCAATATTAAGGAACACATCTTTTGCAGCAAGTTTGAACCCGACTCTCTTTTCCAATACCGCCAGAAGCATATTCATCCTCTTGGAGTCAAATCCGGTCACTGAACGCTGTGGCGTTCCATAAGCCGCCGTGCTTACCAATGCCTGCACTTCGATCAGGAAAGCCCGGACACCTTCCATCGTAACGCCGATAGAGATTCCTGACAGCTCTTCATCACTTTGGGACAGAAACATTTCCGAGGGATTGGAAACTTCACGCAACCCTCTCTGACACATCTCATAGACTCCCAGTTCGGCGGTAGAGCCAAAGCGGTTTTTTATGGATCTCAGAATCCGGTAGATATTCTGTCTGTCTCCCTCAAACTGCAAGACAGCATCGACGATATGTTCAAGCACTTTCGGGCCGGCAATACTGCCCTCTTTTGTTATATGCCCAATTAGGAGTACCGGTACGGATGTTTCCTTTGCATATTTCAGCAATTGTGCAGCACATTCGCGAACCTGCGACACACTTCCGGCCACTGATTCTATGGCGTCCGAAGCAATTGTCTGTATCGAATCCACGACAACCAGTCCAGGGTCCACATATTCAATATGCTCCTTTATGTTTTCAAGCGAAGTCTCACATACGATATATACGTTGTCGTTCGGACGGCCTATGCGGTCGGCGCGCATTTTCAGCTGGCGGGCACTCTCCTCGCCTGAAATATAAAGTATTTTTCTTGAGCGAATCGAAAGTATGTTCTGAAGGACCAATGTCGATTTGCCGATACCGGGTTCACCACCGATCAGCACCAGGCTTCCGGGCACAAGTCCGCCACCTAACACACGATTCAACTCGGCACTCGGCATTTTTATGCGGGCCTCGTCCTGAGTCTCGATCTCATGGATCAACTGAGGCTTTGCCTTGGCTGATTTGCGCGAAGGTGTAAGCGTTCGCGATTTCTTATCCTCGGAAACCACCCGCTCTTCCACCATTGTGTTCCATTCGCCACATGCCGGACATTTGCCCTGCCATTTGGAAGACTCAGCGCCACAACTCGTACAAAACCATGCTGTCTTATTGCCCTTCATAAAACGGGAACTCTTTTCAAATTAATTGGTTGTATGATATTTTTAAACACCACGGAATTTGGCCAGGGTTATGGCTGTGGCTATTGCTGCATTCAGAGATTCCCCTGTCGGTTCTCCTGGCGGATACGACGGAATAAGCAGTCTGGCTGTCACGTGTTGCTCGACCTCTTCCGAAATGCCATTGCCCTCATTACCTATGATGATGATACCGTCAGCGGAAAGACGTGCATCACTGATACTGTTGCCGTCCAAGAATGTACCATAAATATTTTTTGCACCTGAATGAGCGATCATTTCCGGCAGATTCCCGTAATGCAGTCTTACGCGTGAAATGGACCCCATCGTAGCCTGAATAACTTTCGGGCTATAACAATCGACAGTCCCTGTTCCACATAATATATCACGGATCCCAAACCAGTCAGCGACTCTTATGATTGTGCCGAGATTGCCGGGATCCTGAATAGCATCGAGGGCAAGAACGAGATTCTCAACAGCGATATTTTTTTCAAGCTGATATTCCGGAATCTCATAGACAGCAATAACATCTGTCGGAGTAACCAGGCTTGACATTTTTGCAATATCCCCACCAGAACATTCAACTATGGCTGAATCGGCAAGCTGCCGGGCTACCTTCATGTTTGCCTCTAACCAACTTTTAGTCGCAAGAAGATGCTTTAGTTTAAAAAACGGTAGTGTGTCAAGCACACACTTGGAGCCTTCCGCTTTAAATGCCAGTTCGCGGCGCCGATGTTTTCGCTCGTCAAGAGATTTGACCTGTCGGCTCAGATTATTTGTGAGTATTGCCATTTAGAGGATACTTAAGAATTGCCAAAACATTTTCAAAGTTACGTATTTTTGTAAAATTATACAAAAGTGAGATCCGGCGAAAACGAAAATTGGAGATTTTGACTAATTTTGCAGCAAATAATCATTGAATATGCTGTCTACTTTATATAATAATGTCTTCGGCTCTATGCCGACTGACATCCAGCCTCTTACACCGGCTGGTAGCAATCGTCGGTATTTCAGGCTCAGAGGCCAAGAGACCGTAATCGGCGTAATCGGCACATCTGAGGCTGAAAACGAAGCATTTATCTATCTGTCCGAGCATTTTTCATCAAAAAATCTCCCGGTTCCGAAAGTTCTGGCGGTTTCTGCTGACAGACTATGCTATCTCCAGGAGGATTTGGGTGATATATCATTATTTGAGCTGCGTGAAGATGTCTCCTTATTAAAGGCGACTATCGCCACGTTGCCGGACTTCCAGTATTGTGGCGCTGATGGCCTCGACTTCGGCAAGTGTTATCCCGTGGAGTCATTCGACAGTCAATCAATTTTGTGGGATCTGAATTATTTCAAATACTGTTTTCTGAACACGACCGGCGTCTCCTATGATGAAAGCCGCCTGGAAACAGAATTCCGGCTGATGGCCAACCGACTGAGCCAGTCCGGACAGCCGACATTCATGTATCGCGACTTTCAAAGCCGCAATGTAATGATAAAGGATGGATCGCCATATTTCATCGACTTCCAGGGGGGACGCAAAGGGCCTGCTGAATATGACTTGGTCTCTTTTATTTCACAGGCACGAGCCGGTTTCCAAAAGCATATAAAAGAAGAACTGATCGACACCTATATCACGGCTGCCGCGAAATACATCAGTCTCGATTCCGCCGCATTCAGAAAGCGCCTGTCCGAATACGAATTGTTGCGCAATCTGCAAGTCCTTGGAGCCTATGGCTTCCGCGGAAAATTCGAACGGAAGCCACACTTCCTGAAAAGCATTCCGCTTGCTTTGGAGAATCTTCGCAATCTGATCGGAGATCAACATGAGTCATCATACCCATATCTTACTGAGATCCTGACAGCCATGCTGGATAAAGCTGAAATAGGCTCCAGTGTTCATCAGGTGCCGGACAAGGCAAGTTCGCTGACAGTCACAGTGTACAGTTTCTCATATAAAAAGGGAATCCCGGAAGATAACAGCGGTAATGGCGGAGGTTTTGTATTTGATTGCCGCGGCATGGAAAATCCGGGCCGTTATCAGGAATACAAGACTGTGACAGGGCTTGAAAAAAGTGTGATAGATTTTTTGGAGTCGAAAGGAGAGATACAAACGTTTATGGAGCATTGCTACGGATTGGTGGATCCGTCCGTTGATTGTTATGACCGCCGCGGCTTCACATCTCTTACCGTTAGCTTCGGATGCACTGGAGGACAACACCGCAGTGTCTATGGCGCGCAGCACATGGCCGAACATATAAAATCTCTGTATCCTCATGTCACCGTCCGTCTTATCCATCGTGAACAGAACATAGACCGTACATTATGAAAGCTCTTATTTTTGCCGCTGGACTTGGCTCCCGCCTGGGATCCATCACTCAGACTTGCCCCAAAGCTCTTGTGGAGGTCGGAGGTGAGCCGATGCTCAAGAGAGTAATCCTTAAGCTCAAAAGAGCCGGAATAGATGACATGGTTGTAAATATACACCACCATGCCGATATGATCCGCGATTATCTCTCTTCCAACAATAATTTCGGCGTGAATATTCTGCTTAGTGATGAAAGTAACGAACTTTTGGATACAGGCGGTGGACTGCTAAAGGCAAAAGATCTTTTAGGAACAGACAGTCCTGTCCTACTCCATAATGCCGATATCCTGACCGATTTCAATGTGTCGGAGATGATCGAATCACATCGGAAATCTGAAGCCGATGTAACTCTCCTTGTTGCCCAACGGACCACTTCACGCTACCTGCTTTTCGACGACACATTGCGAATGAAAGGCTGGACCGATATCCGGACCGGAGAAATCCGATCGCCTTGGCCTGAAGATGAGGCCTCCGCTTGTCAGAAATTGGCATTCGGAGGAGTCCATATTGTGAATCCTTCTGTGTTTCCACTTCTTGAAAATTATAGCCGGGAAGCTAAATTCTCAATCACCCCATTCTATACATCTTCATGTAAGTCGCTTCGGATTTCAGGATTCATTCCTGCTGAAAACTACAATTGGGTTGACATCGGAAAGCCGGAATCACTCAAGGTTGCTGAAAATATTGTTTCAGGATTTCAGCCGATAGCTGGGGCGGAGTATTGACAGCCAATAACGCCGGCGATTTTTCTTCTGCAATGAAAGTCGGGAACACTTCATCCAGATCTGACAATGAAGAGGCTTCATAGTATGCAAATCCATATCCTTCAGCAAGGTTTCGCAACGGTAAACGTGTGCCAACAGCCAAAAAGTCCTCCGTTTCGGGCAGATTTGAGGTGGCAGATATAAAACGGAATATTCCACCGCCGCCATTACACAGCACAATCATCTTGAACCGGGGTGACATCAGTGTGGACGACAGTGCTGAAATGTCATACTGAAAACTCATGTCACCGCTGATCAGCAATGTCACATCGTTATACAGAACAGAAGCGCCGAGCGCGGTTGACGTACAACCGTCGATTCCACTGACACCACGGTTACATTCACAGCGGTGCAGACGCACACAGTCCATCAACTGTGCATAACGGACAGAGGTGCCGTTCGATAAATGCAGGTTCCATTGGCGTGGCAGATGGCTGATAATATATGAAAATGCCGTGAGATCACACCAAGGTGCATTCCGGATATATGACTCATGCGAGGCGATTGCTTTCTCATAAAGTTCATGCCAACGGGATGAGTAGTCACACGGCTCCTTATGGATCTGCAAAGCGGAAGCAAGCTGACGCAAAAAGACATGAGCATCCATCCCGATGCGCAATGTCAGATGCTTGAAGCAGTCGACCGTCACATGAGACAATCCTACATGCCAATGCTCGACCGAACTATTCATCGAGCGTATCCATTCTTTGACATGCCTTGACACCAATGCCCCTCCGGCAGTAATCACGACATTTGGCTGAAGCTGCTTTTTATCATCAGCCGACAGAATCCGCAAAGTCATGTCAATCCTCGAAATGAACGACGGGGAGTGAAGATTTGCAATTGATTCTGTCATCACTACTACATTTGGCAAGCGCGCAAGTTTTGCAAGAGCACGGTTAAGACTCTCGTCAGGTTTGTGAAAGCCGACAATTATCAGGACCTTTTTAGGTGATGCCAATCGCTCACCCAATTTGCGGGCTTCGGATGTTGACAACTCCATAGGCGGAGTAACCATCCGGATCACTCTGCTTGAATCGGGCTTATAATCCGTCATCATGTTCAATGGTGAGTCCAGACGTATATTTATATGAACAGGGCCTGGGCGGCCATTCTCTGCTTCAATGAGAACATCGTTTATCTCACGGTTGCACATCCACTTCCCGTTCTCAAACTCCAGATGGGCTGCAATATCACAACTGCGCTTGACGTATGGAGCCAAAGCGTTTTGCTGCCACAAAGTCTGTGAATCATCCTGATCTATCCATTCCTCAGGACGGTCTGCTGAAATGACAATCAGAGGAATGCCCCGATAAAAAGCCTCAGCCACAGCCGGAGCATAATTCAACAATGCAGTGCCGCTTGTACAGACCAATGCGACAGGCGTGGCACTTTGGATAGCCATACCCAACGCGATAAATGAGGCTGAACGCTCATCAATGACTACATGACTCTCCAGATCTTCCCTGCGTGTCAATGCGATGATCAACGGTGAGTTTCGGCTTCCCGGAGAAAGGACCACATGCTTAATGCCATGTGCTATAAGAAGATCCGCCAGTATATTGCATGAAAGCTTGTCAGTTGTAATCATTGTCGGATTATTGGGTTTGAAATAGTTCCAAATGCAAATTTACAAAATATTATCCCCATATCAGGCCAAATTACTCAGGAATGTGTTATTTTTGTAAACGCAAATAATCATCAGTATGTATATCGCATCTCAGAAACACAAAGAAAATATAGCGGAATATCTGTTGTATATGTGGCAGATCGAAGATATAATCCGCGCCAACAGACTTGATATTGAAAAAATTGAGAAAAATGTCATTGACAGATTTCAGTTAGAACCCGCGCAGAAGAAAGAGATGATCGAATGGTACGAATCTCTGATTGACATGATGCGTCGCGAGGGTGTCGAAAAGAGCGGACATCTGCAACTGAATAAAAATGTGATAATCCAGCTGACTGATCTTCATCTTGCCCTCTTGAAAGACCCGCGTTTCCCTGAATATACCGCTGAATTCTATAAAACCCTACCCTATATCGTCGAGCTAAGAGCCAAATCCGGAGAAAATCCCACGGGCGAAATCGAGACATGCTTCAATGCTCTTTATGGAATGCTCATGCTTCGACTGCAAAGCAAAGAAGTGACACAGGAAACCCGACAGGCTATCACTCAGATCACCAGATTCATCGCCCTCCTGACAAAAGATTATCATCTTGACCGGGAGGACAAACTCTTCCCCCCGGATCAAGATTGATATATCTGTATTTACTTCGGCACAGCAGCTTTGACTACTTCGGTCAAAGTCGGGTGTGCATGTACGGCATCAGAAATTGCTGAAGCTTTGAGGCCGGCAGTCATGGCTGTCGCAACTTCCTGCACAAGATCAGCGGCGTGTGCGCCACAGATGTGACAACCGAGCAATTCATCGGTCTTGGCATCGGCAATTATCTTGACCAGACCGTCCGGCTCACCCATCGCAAGCGCCTTTCCATTGGCTCTGAACATGGCTTTCCCAACCTTGATCTCACGGCCTTCGGCATTGCATTTTTCTTCTGTAAGCCCGACCATCGCACATTCCGGCTGAGTGAAGACCGCAGCCGGAATTATATCAGTCAGTCGTACTTTGCCTAATGCAACAAGTCCGTGCATGTATGCCGCATGGGCAAGCATACATCTGCCGTTGACATCGCCAATGGCATAAAGTGTCACGTCTGATGGATCAGAACCGTCAAACAGAACTTTCATATTGTCATCAACGGCAATCGCACCACGCTCTATCCTGACACCGAGTTCCGCAAGGCCTTCCGGCAGAACTGCCTTACGCCCTACCGCCATCAGCACCTGATCAGCTTCCGCAGTTTTGGTTTTCCCTTTGACATCATAACTTACGATCATGCCTGGTTCGATGGCTGTAACCTGGGCCGCAGTCACGATTTCAATGCCGCGACGCTTAAGCGCAGTCCTCAATCGCTTGGCGATCTCCGCATCAAACGGAGGCAATATCTCCTTGCAATATTCCAGAACCGTAACTTTTACACCAAAAGCGGAAAAGATCGAGGCAAATTCCATCCCGATCACCCCACCACCTATTATAATAAGGCTATTGGGAAGTGTCTGTATTGAAAGAATCTCGTCACTTGACATTGCAAGTTCCTTACCCGGAATATCAAGCGCCGCAGGTCGGGATCCTGTCGCGATAAATATCTCAGGTGCCGTATAGCTTTCACCATTCACATCCACAATGGATGCAGTAATGAATTTTGCTTCGCCACGGATGATTGTCACATCTTTCAGGACCATTCCGACACTTTCACGAAGACCGGCAAGAATCTGCTCTTTCCTGGCCATGATCTGAGGCAGATCGATCACCGGCTCACCGGAGCTTATACCGAATTCAGCAGAATTGCCTATTGTCAGGGCCACTTCAGCCGAACGACAGAGAGCTTTCGTCGGGATGCAGCCACGGTTAAGGCAGGTGCCACCCAATTCATCACGCTCAATCACCGCGACTTTACGGCCAAGGGCCGCGGCCTCGGCGGCTGCTTCATAGCCGCCGGGGCCTGCCCCTATTACGATCAGATCAAATCTCTCCATAACTTTCAGAGGTCAGCAAAAGTTACAACCGGATTGAGAGCGGCAGCTGTATCATCCGGCCTGCGTATCGGAGTCTCCAATGGAGCTTCTTTTACCTTTTCCGGTGTCTCTAAGGACTCACGTGCGATTTCACGCATGACTCCTATAAATTCATCAAGCGTTTCCTTGCTTTCGGTCTCGGTCGGTTCGATCATCAAAGATTCATGGAACAAAAGCGGGAAGTAGATTGTCGGTGCATGGAATCCATGATCAAGCAATCTCTTGGCGACATTCAGAGTTGTGACTCCGGTCGATTTATCAGCCAGCCCGTCAAAAACAAACTCATGTTTGCAGACACGGTCAATCGGCAGAAGATACAGATCTCTCAGACACTCTTTGACATAATTGGCATTAAGAGTAGCCAGAGGTCCGGCCATCTTCAATCCATCAGCACCTAATGAAAGAATATAGGACAAAGCACGGAGTTCCACTGCAAAATTGCCGAGCCACGCCGACACTCGTCCGAGTGCGTGAGGTGCTTTTTCAGTGCCGAAATCAAGTTCAAACAAAGCATCACCATCATGCTGATGTCTGACGACTCGTGGATTCGGGAGGAACTGCTCAAGACCAGCTCTCACGCCGACAGGACCGGCACCGGGGCCTCCTCCTCCATGAGGAGTCGAGAATGTTTTGTGAAGATTTATGTGCATGACATCAAATCCCATATCGCCCGGACGTGCTACTCCCAACAGAGGATTCAGATTTGCTCCGTCATAATATAGCAGAGCGCCACAGGCATGTACCATCTCTGCAATCACAGGGATGTTATGCTCAAAGATTCCGACCGTATTCGGATTTGTCATCATGACTGCCGCTACCGTATCGTCGAGCAACGGTTTCAAGGCTTCGACATCCACAGTGCCGTCAGCGAGACTCTTGACTTCCACCACTTTCAGACCCGCGACAGCTGCTGACGCAGGATTGGTGCCATGAGCCGAATCCGGTACGATCACTTTGGTCCTCTTCAGATCGCCGCGGCTTTCATGATAAGCGCGGATAACCATCAGACCTGTCAACTCGCCATGAGCGCCGGCGTAGGGGTTGAGAGTGAACTCTGCCATTCCGCCGATTTCACTCAGCATCCTCTGCAATTTATAGTAGGCCTCAAGAGCGCCCTGGACTGTTGCGGATGGCTGGAACGGGTGAAGAGCGGTGAACGCCGGCAGCGAGGCCATTTTTTCATTGATTTTGGGATTGTACTTCATCGTACATGACCCAAGAGGATAAAAACCCGTATCGACTCCGAAGTTATTGGCCGACATATTGTTATAATGTCTGACCACACTCGGCTCATCCACTTCGGGAAGCTCAGGAGCGTTCTGCCGAAGCAGGTTGCCCGGCAGAGATGACAGAGCGTCATCACATCCGTTCTTCGAAAGATAGTAGCCCTGACGTCCCGGACGAGAGAGCTCGAAAATAAGCTTGCCGTAATATTTTTTATTCATTGTTGTGGAACGTCAGTTAATCGTTGATATTTTTGTTTTCTGTAAATGAAGGCACTGTGGCTTTTGAGAAAGTCTCAGCCCGCCAGATATAACGGTCGATCTCCTCGCGTGTGCGAGTTTCGGTTACGCAGACCAAAAGTTCATTGTCCGAAAGCATGACACCGGGCAGACAGCCGCAAGATGTGCAGACTTCCATGAAATCAACCAGCTTGACCTCTCCTTTGAACTTCACCACAAACTCATTCAGGAATGGCTTGTCAGGATATTTGAGCTCGAATGCACCTGTCTCCTCAAGTCTGCGGGCCAGATAATGGGCACCTGCCGCAGAAATCTCATTGACCTCACGCAGACCTTTAGAGCCCATCAGCGAGAGATAGACCGAAGCGTAAAGCGCCATCAGGCCTTGGTTCGAACAAATATTCGAAGTTGCCTTGTCGCGTCTGATATGCTGTTCACGGGCCTGCAACGTGAGGACAAACACACGGCGTCCGTCAGCATCCGTTGTCGCGCCGACTATTCGGCCGGGGAGCTTGCGGATAAGCGCTTTCGTGCAGCACATATAACCCAGATACGGACCTCCGAAGTTCAAAGGCATTCCGAGTGACTGGGCTTCGCCTGCGGCAATGTCGGCGCCCCATTCTCCGGGAGTGCGTATAACGCCCAATGCCGAAGCAGGCGCTGTCATTATAAGCAATGCCTTGGCGGCATGCACTTTGTCGGCAAAACCGGTATAGTCTTCAAGAATACCATAATAATTGGGTGTAGCCACGATGACACCGGCAACATCTCCGGCAGCGAGCATCTCGTCCATCACAGCCGCATCTGTCACACCATCCTTTTCAGGGATGGTGTCTACTGTCACTCCATGATAATGGGCATAAGTGTCAATGACCTCGCGATAGATCGGGCTGACCGTGGCGGAAACAAGGACACGATTGCGTTTGCGAGCATGAGCGACAGCCATGAGCATGGCTTCCGCCACTGCGGTAGTACCGTCATACATCGATGCGTTTGACACATCCATTCCTGTCAGCTGAGTCATCATCGACTGATACTCGAATATATATTGCAGAGTACCCTGAGAGATTTCCGGCTGATAAGGGGTATAGGCCGTGAGGAATTCCGAACGCGAGAGAATCGACGGTATCACCGCCGGAGAATAATGGTCATAGAATCCTGCTCCGGCAAAGCAAGTCAGAGGCTGGTTTTTCACCGCCAGTCCTTCAAAAAAGTCCCGGACCTCCTTTTCGCTCATCTGAGGCTGAAGGTCATAGTCCCTCTTAAGTTTGAGGGACTCCGGGACATCGCTATACAGATCATCCAGACTCTTCATGCCGCAGCGTTCAAGCATTTCGGCAATGTCAGTGGATGTATGTGGGAAATATCTGTGTATCATATCTTATTTCTCTGCTTCGCAGTGAGCCTTATAAGCATCTTCATCCATCAGGTCATCAAGCTGAGAGGCATCCGAAAGCTCAACCTTGATGATCCAGTTGGCCATTGCATCCTCATTGATGAGACGGGGATTGTCAGCAAGTTTCTCGTTGACTTCCAGAACCACACCACTGACAGGAGAGATGAGGTCACTGGCTGCTTTTACGCTTTCGACAGCGCCGAAATCCTCACCGGCTTCGACGTCGTCGCCCTCGTCAGGCATATCGACATAAACAACGTTGCCTAAGGCATGCTGTGCATAATCGCTGATACCGATATAACCGATATTGCCGTCTACTGTAATATATTCGTGGCTGGGAGAATAATATGTCTTGCTCATGGTAATAATTGTTTTAAAATGATTATTGATTATTGGGTTATTTCTTATATGATTTCTTGTAGAATTTTTTTGCTGTCACTCGTGCGGGGAATGTCTTGCGGCGCACACGAACTTTAAGTTCATTGTCTTTTGCCGCATAAGGTGTGGCGATCAGTGCGGCGGCTATACTCTTGTCAACTGAAATGCCTCGGTAGCCGGTGGTGACATAGCCGATGACTTCATCCTGGTCATTCAGCACTTCGCATCCGTGGCGTGCGATCGCACGGTCAAGAATTTCCAGTCCGACCAACTTGCGCGGTGCGCCTTCCGCTTTCTGACGTGCTGCAACTTCCCGCCCGATAAATTCAGGCTTGTCAAGTTTTACGAACATCGAAAGACATGCTTCAACCGGAGTGATGTCATCTGCAAGCTCATCGCCGTAGAGAGGCAGTCCGACTTCAAAGCGCAAAGTGTCACGGCAACCAAGTCCGCATGGAGCCACTTTGCCTGAAGCCATCAGTTTGTCCCAAAGATTCACGATTGTGGCATGATCGGCATAGATTTCAAAGCCGTCTTCGCCTGTGTAGCCTGTACGGCTCACAATTATCGGCTGTCCCTCCAATGAGGATTCCAGGAAGGTATAGAATACCAGGTCCTTGCAGCGGATATCCAATATGTTTTCCATTACGGATTCAGCCTCCGGGCCCTGGACTGCCAGTTCGCCATAGGCTTCGCTGACATTATTGACAACTACATCGAATGAGGCGGCCTGAGTGTTGATCCAATCTACATCTTTGTCGATGTTAGAGGCGTTAATCACCAGAAGGAAATTGTTTTCGCCGCGTTTATACACAAGCAGATCATCAACAACACCTCCGGCATGGTTCATCATCATTCCGTAAAGGATACCACCATCAGGCAGACCTGTGACATCGTTAGTGAATATATAGTTTACAAACTTCTCGGCTTGCGGGCCGGTGACAGTAACCTCACCCATGTGCGAGACGTCAAATACGCCACAGGCCTCACGCACAGCATTGTGTTCTTCAATAATTCCTTTATACTGGATGGGCATATCAAATCCGCCAAAAGGGCTCATTTGTGCTCCAAGAGCGACATGGCGATCATGCAGACACGTTTTTTTCAGATCTTCCATTTGAGATGAATGTTTTGTTTTGGTTCTCAGAATATAAGGTTAATTAATTGTTGCGATGTAAGAGCCGGAACCAGGTCGGAGACAGCAACTGAATCCAATGTCTCCGAAACTTTCAGACGTTCATAAGGACAACCGACAAGCAGATTTTTCAGCACAGCTGCCGCATCGGCATTTTCAAGGTAATCTCCTGTCATTTCGAAATCGGAAATCAATCCGCGGGAGACTGTCATGTCTATGCAGACTTCTCCCACACCTTCAATCCGTTCGCAAACCTGAAGAGAGCCTTTTGGATTCTTGCCTCTCAACCATGATTCGGAATAATAAGCGGCTTCGATTTTTTCAATTTCTTTCAGTTCTTCCGCTGTCAGGGTCAGCACCTCTCCCCCCATAGGGACAGTCTTAAGAACGTGGTCAAGAAAATCCGAGATTGAGAGATCCGGTAATTGTTCTTTGATTGTCGTCACCCGGCTGCGGGTCGACTTGACTCCATGCGAGGCCAATTTCTGTTGGGACGGAGTGAGAGCTTTGCCCATCAGCACCGGATCATAGTCATAAAGCATTGTGCCATGCACGATGCTCCGTCCGGGAATATGGTAATATGAATTGCCGGAGACTTTCTGATCGCCGATCAGGATGTCATTGCGGCTATTGTCAGAGGCATCAAGCCCTAACAGCCGGAGAGAGGCCACAACCATTGATGTGTATTTGCTGAAAGTCCCACATACGTCGTCCGAGGAAGTAATATATGAAAACATTATATTATTCATGTCTGCGACCACCGCGCCGCCCCCGCTTTTGCGCCGGACTATTTCCACTCCTGCGTCACGGCAGAAGTCCACATTGACTTCTTTTGCCATCTGCTGGTTACGGCCGATTATAACAGTCGGCTTTACCTGCCACGCGAAAAAGAAATCCCTGTCAGGATATTTTTTCGCAAGATATTCCTCTTCCGCAAGATAGAATGCCAGGCGGCGAGGTTCGGATTCATTTATGAGGACTAAATCCATAGTTGTAGTTCATGTATATTAGCTTGACGGAATCAATTTGAGTCCACTGCAAAAGTAGTAAAATTTATGAATACTCCAACTTCTGCGAGAAAAAATATTCCGGTACTCAATATTTTATTTAGAGGTCGTTTTAAAACAAGAGTTAAAATCTGAGTGGTGTATCTTTTAGATAAATTGTTTTAAATGAGAAAGGAGCATAGCGAGCTATGCGACTGACGAATTTCAACAATTTAGCAAAAGAGACACCAAGGCTCAG
>NZ_JAIDEN010000030.1 GCF_029054785.1 Duncaniella sp. | reverse complement strand
TGTAGTAGCGATAGGAGATTTCCTTTTGTGTCGTTGGCTCGGAGTTTTGTTTTAGTGGGGCCGGGTGCAGCGTAATATCACCGGAGCCATCAGGGCTGCCGATGCCGGTGTGCTGAAGTCGGCCAGACAGCAGATTGTCTGCGATCTGAAGAGCATTTACTGTGTGATCGAGCATCTTGCCGAGTGTAAAGACCGGGTGACTCTGGATGATGTGGCCGACGGTTGCCGTCCGTTGTTCAGCGGTGAGAATCCTTATCTGGACCGCGTCTGTGCTTCCGGTGAGCGTTTCCGCATAAGGCGCGACATCGCGTCGGTCGGACGGGATTACAGCAGCGATTTCGAGGCGGTTTCTTCTCCGGCGGTGTATGACGGTGGCTTGCTGACTTATATTGATTCCCTTATTGCCGGATTCAGACTTAATGGCAAGGGGGGCGCAAGTTCTTTCCGGAGTGTCAGGCTGAGTCTTGACGGTTTTCTCGGAGGAGCCGACATTCCGCTGGGTGAGGTCGGCAGTGAGCTGATCATGGATTACAGCCGCTATCTGCAAGAGCGTGTCGCGCCGTCGACTGTGTCGTTCTATATGAGGGGACTGCGATCGGTGATGAATCATGCCAGGATTGCGGGGCTGACGGAGCTGGATTTCGACTGGGGAGCGAATGTCAACATAAGCGTTGACCACAGTCAGAAGAATGTGCGTCAGAGGTCGTTGGACGCTGCGTCAATCCGGAAGATTGCCGATGTCGGTCTGCCGTCCGTCGGCCAGCTGCCATTTGTCAGAGACATGTTCATGTTCTGTTTCTATGCACATGGAGTCGAGCTGATTGATCTTGCAAATCTGCGGAAAGACGATTTCCGGGGCGGCGTTTTGTCCTATCAGCGCCGTCAGAAAGGGAAGCGAATTGGCGTAAGGCTTGGTGAAAAAGCGTGTGCGATCATCAAGCGCTATGCCGATTGTGAAGGGCCGATGCTTTTCCCGGTGCTGCAACGCGGCGGACGGCAATATTCCTTTTCCTATATCCGCGATGAGTTTGCGAAGGCGATCAAAGAGATCGGTCAGCGTTGCGGAATCGCCGCGAGTCTGACCTTCGGGATGAGCCGCTATTCATGGCTTGCGATATCCGAAGGTTCTAATGTAGCCGAAATGCTTGTCTGAGATGCCGTCATAGGCGGCTCAGCGGCAGATATACACCCCCCGCCCGGACGGTTTGCCTGAAAGAGGCAGATCGGCCGGGCGGGGTTTTATGTTGGCATAAAATTGGTGACGTCATAGTTTCCCTCCGGGACCGTCATGGAGATAGACGAAGTCGCTGAAGCAGGCGACGCCCGGTTCAGTGGCTTGCTGTCCGGCTGAAGAGGATGCTGAGTAGGCGAAAAGTCCGGGGCGGATACCTTTCCAGAAGCCGGCCTGGATGGAAAAGGTCTCGCCGAGGGGACGGAAGTCTGTGCCGTCAAGGGAATAGAAGAAGCGGAAGATGTCGGACTCGGTGTCGGCCATCAGGCGCAGACGGATCTGTCGCGGCATGGACACTCCGGCCACCTCATGGAGTGGCTGGCGGAAGACAACCGAGCTGTCACTTTCGGCGTAGAGCATCACAAGCGGATTGTCCGCGGTACCGCCAACCATGATGCCTGCACCGTGAAACTGCTTGCCGATACATTCGATTCCAGCCCGTTCGCCCGGTTTCATGGCGCTGAAATCGAGGGTTACCGTGGCTTCCGAGCGATAGCCTGTCAGCCGTTGCGTCAGCTGGTTTTTGGCATTGCGGAGAATATCAGCGGGCTGTGGCATGATTTTCAGGCATTTCCGGCGGGTGTCAATAGAGTAGAATGCAGTATCGGGGTTGTGGTTGAACTGCCATTGCAGTGCGGGTCCTGCTGTCGAGAAATCATCCGAGGTCTGCGGGGCAGACGGATTGCAGACAGCAGCGACAGAGGGCTTGGGGCAGATCTTCATCGGCTCACCCACGCCGTTGCCGTCATAGTCAGTGCCGATTTCAGGGAAACCGTCGCGCCATTCGACCGGCTGGAGGTGGACCACCCGTCCGCGGGTTCCGGCATTCTGAAAATGGTAGAACCACCATTGTTTGCCGTCGGGAGTGTCGACCAGCGCACCCTGATGAGGCCCGTTGATGTCGGTCGATCCTTTTTCGAGCACCCTGCGCGCCTCATAAGGACCATAGACCTCTTTTGAGCGCAGGATTGTCTGCCATCCGGTGCTGACCCCGCCTTCGGGAATACTGATATAATAATAACCGTCTTTTTTGAACATTTTCGGACCCTCGGCCACGGGACCTTTGTAGACGGTCGTCCCCTCGTCGAGCAGCGATCTGCCGTCGGGACTCATGCGGTGGATGATGATAGGACCGGCCCTGTGGCGGCTGCGGACAAGATAAGCATCGCCGTTGTCGTCCCAGAACGGGCATGGATCTTCCCACTTCTCGATCCCCTTGACCAGATGGAGCGGCTCCCAAGGTCCGGCGGGATCTGTCGCGGTGGTCATGAAAAGACCTTCATAGGGGGTGCAGACGAAGATGTAGAATTTGCCGTCGTGGTAGCGCAGGGCAGGCGCCCATGTGCCCTCGGCATATTTTGTCATGTCGGAATAGCCGGGGAGATCAATGCGGTCGAAGACACGTCCGATTACGCGCCAGTTGACCATGTCGGCCGATTCGAGCACTGGCATACCCATGAAGTGGAACTCGGAGCAGGTCATGTAGAAACGGTCGCCGACGCGGATGATGTCCGGATCGGAATAGTCGGAGTTAAGTACCGGGTTGGCAAAGGTTCCGTCGCCAAGATCGCCCCAGCGGGGAGATCCGGCAGAGTCCGTGGAGGTTCCGGCAAGCGCCGTCAACGGCAGTAGAAACGTGATAAGCAGTGATGACAGATATGTTTTCATGGGGCAACAGAAGTTGGTGTATTGAAATGCAGACAGCTCAGGCTGTATCTGTGAAGAGTACAATTTCCGGATGGCAGGAACACTCTTCGGGAATCATGCAAAATTAGTGATTTTTTTGAGGGCCGGGAGCATTTCCGTTGCAATTGTAGTGGCATTTTGGAAATTTTCAGTTAACTTTGCAATTGGAGTGGTGCCCGCTGACAGAATCCGGGCCGCCATCGACTGTTCTTTCAATATCAATACCACGGACTTAAGATCAATACCTTCAGACCGGTTAAACTACAATGCAAATATGTCAATGATGACACTTCTACGCCGGGCATTCGGCTTTTCGCCCGACAGTGAGGAGGAAGAAGAGGACTATGATCCCACCGTCCCCACGTATGCCGCCGGAGAGCATCACGCAAGCCAGCCATCGCGCGAAAGCACGGCGGCTCCTGCCGATGCCAAGTCAACGCCTGCGCCTGCGGAAGCCGCAGAAAAAGTATCTGTGACCGAGTCTCTTCCGGTTGATCTGTTTGACGCGGTCATTGCGATCTTCAATGACGCTCAGCCTGATTTTGTGAAAAAGTGTCTTGACACGGAAGCCCAGAGGAAATATCTGATAGATTCGATTGACAGCCGTCTGCGCGAGCAGGCCGAGCAGGCCGCACGTTCATCGGCAGACCGGTGGCAGGAAGAGAGATCGCGTCTTGAAGCCAGGATCTCGGAACTTGAGGGCGACGACAATGCGATGGCAGTTCTCCGCAAGGAAAACCACAGGCTCCAGCTGAGTGTCGACAGGCAGAAACGCGCATTGCTCGACCGCATCAACGATCTGGAGTCACAGCTGGCCAAACAGGCCGAGGAGAAGGAGCGTTTTTACAGCCGCCGCAAGCCCAACGCCCTTGAAGAAGAACTCAACCAGGCAAAAGCCCGCATCGAGGAGCTTGAAGCCGCCGCAAGCGCAAAGGCTGAAGAACTTCAGAAACTTCAGGAAGCTGAAACAGCCGAGGCTGAAACGGCTGAAGCCAAAACTCCTGAGACTGAAACATCCGCCGATACCGAGATCCGGGAGAAAGTGGCGGATCAGGAGCAGCAGATTGCCGAGCGCGACAAGCGCATCGAGGAGTGCGACCTCCGGATAGCCGAACTCACCTCGGAATGCGAGACTCTGCGCGGCGAGGTGGCACGTCAGACCACTCTGCGTGAACAGCTTGAAGTGAAGACCTCGATGAGCGACAATATGATCAACGACCTGCGCAACCAGGCTGCCGCCTCGCGACGCGAACTGGAGACCTTGCAGCAGGAACAGCTCCAGGCCGTAGAGCAGATACAGAAAGAACTTGACGCGTTTGAAGATCTTAAAGCCCGCAAAGACGCTAAAATAGCGGAATTGCAGGAGTCGAACGCATCTCTGCGGCGCACCATCGAGACCAATCTCTACAATCAGGCCAACAGCGAAATGCGTCTGCGCAAGGAAATCAAGACCTTGCAGGCCTCGCTCGAAGCCTCCAAAGCCGCCGCGTCCTCAGACACAGCCTCCGCTCCAGCCAACCAAGGGATCGAGATCGGTTTCGGCGAGACGCCAAAAGCACCTGAAAAGGCCGCTGCGCGCCGTAGAGGCCGTCCGCGGAAAGTGAAAATTGACAGCGCACTTGACAATACCGACTGGTTTTCCGGCGGCAAGCATGAAGACCCCGATTTCGGCTATCATGAACCGCCCCGCAAGCCGGCCAATGACAACGAAGCCCAGCTCTCGCTTTTCTGATGACGGAATGGCATTGCCGTTTTTGACAGCCTCTTAAATACCATTGCAATCAAACACAACCCAAACCAGTGATGAAAAAGATATTATCTTGTCTCATAGCCGCAACCGCCGTTTTTCAGGCCGGCGCAAGAATCTCGGATGACGCAGCCCTGGCACCGTATGTCTATCCGGCCAATTCTCCGGCCCGCGTATCGGCACCGGCTTATATGCCTGACGGGCAGAGCTATCTTGAACTATCCTCTGACCGCAAGCGCATCGTGAAGTTTGACACCCGTACAGGCAAAGAGGTCGAGACCGTCATGGATGTCACCCATACACGTGAGACCACCATCCCGGAGATTGAAAATTTCATCCTCAGCCCCGACGGATCGAAACTGATCGTAGGCCGCGAGCGCAAGATGATCTACCGCCGCTCCTCTATGTCGAAATTTTATGTCTATGACATCCGCACCCGTCAGCTTCATCCGCTGTCTGAAAAATTCGAGCGCCAGCAGGCCCCGCTGTTTTCGCCTGACGGCAGAATGGTGGCATTTGTCGGCAATGACAATAACATCCACCTCCACAAAATAGATTTCAACTCAGAAGTGGATGTGACGACCGACGGCAAGCCCGGCCAGATAATAAACGGAGTCCCCGACTGGGTCTATGAGGAGGAATTTTCCACATCCGTGTCGATGGCCTGGGCGCCAGACAACATGACATTGTGCTACATCAAGTACAACGAAACCGATGTCCCGGCCTTTACATTCCCGCTCTATGAGGGTTCATGCGACCCGATGAAGCAGTATGAACTGTATCCCGGCAGCTTCACCTATAAATATCCCGTGGCCGGCGAGCCGAATTCAAAAGTCAGTGTCCATTCCTATGACGTTGACAACCGCAAGACAAAAAATCTCGACATACCGGCAACGAACTTCGAATATATCCCGCGTATCGCCTATGGCGGCTCTCCTGACCGTCTGATCGTCGCCACTCTCAACCGCGCCCAGACACGCATGGAGCTTTTCAGCATGAATCCCCGCTCGAATGTAGCCAAATCAATCCTCGTTGAGGAAGAACAGGCCTGGATCGAGCCATGCACTTATGAAAACATGACGTTTAATGCAGATAACTTTGTGGTTCTGTCGGCACGTTCCGGCTACATACATGCCTATCAGTACACCTATGCCGGAGCGCTGACCCGCACCATAACAAATGGAGAATTCGAGGTCACAGCCTATTACGGAACCGATGCCAAGGGCAACCACTACGTGCAGTCAACAGCAACCGGTCCGATCAACCGGGTTGTTTCCCGTATTGATGCCAAAGGAGTCATGAAGCACATAAGCCCGGAAAAAGGCAGCGCATCGGCATGGTTCAACCCAGGAAAGACAGTCTACACTCTCAATTACAGCAATTCTGCCCAGGCACCGGCATATACGCTCTACACGATCGACGGCAAGCAGCAGCGAGTGCTTGAGGACAATGCCGAATATGCCGCCCGCTATGCCTCCGCTCCCCGGAAGGAATTTATCACAATCCGCACGGACGAGGGCGTTGAAATGAATGCCTACATGATCAAGCCGTCGGACTTCAGCCCCTCCAGGCGCTATCCGGTGATTCTCCACCAGTACAGCGGCCCCGGCTCACAGCAGGTGCTCGACACATGGAACATGGACTGGATGCAATATGCCGCCATGAAGGGCTATATCGTGATCTGTGCCGACGGACGCGGCACCGGCGGACGCGGTCGCCAGTGGGAAACCATCGTCTACAAGCGTCTGGGCCACTACGAGACAATCGACATGCAGGGTGTAGGCCGCTGGGCCGCCCGCCAGCCCTACGTCGACGGAAACCGCATAGGAATCTGCGGATGGAGCTATGGCGGATACGAGACACTGATGAGTGTGACCACCGGATCGTCGCCCTTTGCGGCAGCTGTCGCCGTGGCTCCAGTGACCGACTGGCGCTTCTATGACACCATCTATGCCGAACGCTACATGCTGACTCCCAAGGAAAATGAAGAGGGATATCAGGCATCCGCGCCGATCAATGCAGCCGGAAATCTCGACGTTCCCGTCCTGATCATGCACGGCACAGCCGATGACAATGTCCATTTCAAAAATACCGTTCAGTTCACCTCGGCATTGCAGGCCGCAGGAAAGTGGTGCGATCTGTTCATCTATCCCAATATGAACCATTCGATCAACGGCTGCGGTGCCCGACTCTCGGTCTACTCCCGTCTGATCGACTATTTTGACCGAAATATGCGCTGAGTCACTTAAACTTTAGCGTTCTCAGGATTGTTGATTTACACGTTGTATCCTAACAGAAAATTACTTTAGCAATAAAATGTCAGAACAGCAGCATATAAGCAATGAAAGCGCAATCTTCTCGCTGTGGCTCAACTGGGCTATCGCGGTCGGTATGCTTGCAATGCCTGAATTCATAGGCTTGTTTATTCCCAAAACATGGTTGCCTTTAGTAACATTAGGGCTCATGGTGCTTTTGCTGATCTATCGCATCAGCGGTAAGAAATATGAGGCAATGTCCTGTGATCTCGTGCAGTCAATCTGCCTGAGGGCTTTGGGCTACTCGGCTATAATAATGCTTGTGATCGCCATTGCGTATGCAAGAGGCTTTGTGTCTATTTTCTATACTGAAGATGTCATAAACCTCCACATACCCTACCTGACGATTCTTATTCTCGGACCTGTGGCCTCAGTGCTTTGCGGTGTCGCCATTCTGAAAGGAGACTCTTCGGAAGTGTGCCGCATGTGCATCATCCGCTACGGCAACTCTTCGGAACGCGGTTTCCTGGGCAAGATCTTCCGTCAGGAGAGCAATTTCCAGGTGAGGCTGCTGCTGATTCTGTCAGTGGCGCTGTCGGTGCTCTCGTGGAGCTACTATGCCTTGTTCTATGTCAATGTCAACATCAACGGGACTGATGCCTTTATCTATAACTGGGTACCGGTGATCTTCTATGCCTTGTCGATCGTCTATCTCGGTCTGCGCTATTTCTCGCTGTGGGGCTATTATTACAACCACATGGAGATGAATCCGCGTGGAAGCGAGCCGGGTTCGACGATGCGTTATATCATCATCTGCGGCGACAACGTGTTTCTGACCCGCAATGAAGGTTTCTATGACGTCCCTGACAATAACCGATTTGACACTCCGGCCTCACTGAGAGTCTCGTTTGCCGATGCAGTCTCAAAGGAGCGGGCCAGAGAGGTGTTCGGCAGCATCAGCGGCATCAGCGAGAGTGACTATGACATGCGTTTCATGTACAAGAGTTCAGATGTCTCAGGCAACAACAATATCTATCACTTCATCTGCTGCCTGGAGAACCATGATGTGATCAGGTCTTCACGCTATGAGGGCAAGTGGTACTCTCTGTCACAGTTGCAGCGTCTGCTCTACAATCGGGAGCTGGCGCCGATGCTTGCCACTGAAATCCATCGTCTGTACACCATTACGATGGCCTGGAAGACCTATGACTGTGAAGGCCGCCGCCTCTACAAGATAAAGAACTACCGCCCGAATTTCCGCCTTAACGGAATCTGCGAGTGGGATGTGGATTTCAACAATTCCCGTTGGCTTGAAGTGGCCCGTCTGAATGAAGACAAGCCCTTCTATCGTTTCCGCAAGCTGTTTCAGCGCAGGCAGAAGCAATCTGAGGGGTACAATGCCTGATCTCCGACGATGGATATGTACAAGCCTCTGATTGTGATCACTGGTCCGACGGCCTCAGGGAAAACCCGCCGGGCAGTGGACTTGGCCCGTGTGGTCGGTGCCGAGATTGTCAGTGCCGATTCCCGCCAGATCTACCGCGGTATGGACCTTGGAACCGGAAAGGATATCGAGGAGTACGGTGAAGTGCCGGTCCATCTGATTGACATCTGTCCTGCGGGCTACAAATATAATCTCTTTGAGTTCCTGCGTGATTTCGCAGCTGTCAGGGCTGACATCGAGAGCCGCGGAAAGCGGACAATCCTCTGCGGCGGGACAGGGCTCTATGTCGAGAGTGTGCTCAAGGGTTTGCAGCTTCCTGAAGTGCCTGAAAATCCTGAACTGAGGAAGTCGCTTGAAGGCAGATCGCTTGAAGAGCTGACCGGGATACTGGCATCTATGAAGGACCTCCACAATGTCACGGATGTCGACACTGCCAAGCGGGCAATACGCGCCATTGAGATACAGACTTATTACCACGACCATCCCGATGCGGCAGTCAAGGCCGAACCTCATCCGCTGACCGATGCGGTTGTGATCGGAGTCGGGATCGACCGTGAGGCGCGCCGCCGTCGCATTTCAGAGCGCCTGCAAGCCAGGCTGGAAGCCGGAATGATCGACGAGGTCAGAGGCCTCCTTGACAGCGGAGTGGCTCCTGAGGATCTGATCTACTATGGCCTGGAATATAAGTTTCTGACTCTCTATCTGACCGGACAGATGAGCCGCGAGGAGATGGTCAGCGGACTTGAAATCGCCATCCACCAGTTTGCCAAACGCCAGATGACATGGTTCCGCGGCATGGAGAAACGCGGATTTCCGATCAGCTGGATTCCATACGATCTTCCCGCCGATGAATTCAATGCAAGGGCATTGGAACTGATCGGCAAAGACTGATAAAGATAAGAGACGCGCCCCGAAGTTACTTGAAAAAGGACTTCGGGGCGCGTCTCTTATGTCAGTAAGGCTTTTTAGAGCCAGAGGGGAGCGAGATGCTTTGCAAGGATATATCCGCCGCCGATGAGCCACAGGTCGAGGCAGAAAGCGAGGATAAAGGGCTTGGCGCCGGCTTTCTTGAATTTGTCGATGCTGGTTTCGGCACCGAGAGCCGCCATTGCCATTGTCAGCAGGAAGGTGTCGAAGTAGTTGATGGCATCAACGAATACCGCAGGGAGAAGATCAAAGGAGTTGAAACCGATGACTGCAAGGAATCCTACGGCAAACCAGGGAATGTTGACTTTGCCTTTTTCGGTCGAGGCACCCTCTGAGGAATTGCGGCGGGCCACCCAGAATCCGAGGATAAGAAGCACGGGAACCAGAAGCATCACGCGGATCATTTTGACGATGATGGCCACGTTGGAAATCTCTGTACCCATTGCATTGCCTGCGCCGACTGCGTGAGCGACCTCGTGGAGTGTGGCGCCGGAGTAGATACCCATCTCCTGGGGTGTCAGATCAAGCCAGCCTGAACGGTAGGCCACGGGGTAGAAGAACATTGAGATAGTGCCGAAGATGACCACTGTGGCCACAGCAACAGCTGTCTTGTAAGGCTGTGTGCGGATGGTCGACTCGGCGCCGAGAACAGCAGCCGCGCCGCAGATACCGCTGCCGACCGAAGTCAGGAGTGCGGTTTCACGGTCCATCTTGAGCATACGTCCGATCCAGATACCGCCGAGGATTGTGACTGTGACGATTATCGCGTCAATTACAATTCCGGAGACGCCGACATTGACGATGTCCTGGAATGTCAGGCGGAAACCATAGAGGATGATGCCGAGGCGCAGAACTTTTTTCGAGCAGAACTGGATGCCGGGCACCCATGTCTCAGGCAGATTGTTGCGCAGTGAGTTGGCGTAGAGCATACCGAGTATGATGCCGATGATCATCGGACTGAATGAGATCTCTTTGAGGAGCTGCGCTTCTCCGATATAGAAGGCCGCGCATGCAAACAGGGCTATCAGCAAGATGCCGTGGAGCATACTGATGCGAGTTTCTGAAATTTTAGGCATGTGGAAGTAGTTGTTAAAAATTTTTTGATTCGTGACTCCTGCCGTATCGTATTTCAGGTAGGAGTTTGTTTGGATTCGATGGTGGTGGTGGGTGTTGTCCTACTGGCTGTGTATAAGCTAAAAATAATCTCTATCGGATCTCTTTCCCGGCAGGCTTGTGAGCTTTGTCAGGGAGTGTTTTCGTTTTTCGGCTGCGAAAGTACGAAAAAGAGTTGAGATTCTGCCTTATTTATCCTCTGCGATTAGAGAAAATTCACATAGCTTATATTCATGAAAGGAATCCACAGCTTTTTTCAGTTAAAATGCGGCGTGGAGAGGCGCGAGCCGCGGAGGAAGTCGGGGGTCGACATGCGGCGCTTGCCCGGAGCCTGGAGGCTGAGTATCTCGATTGCTTTGCCGTCGCCTGTCCCGACGCTCAGTGAAGTGCCGCAGACAAGAATCTCGCCCGGATTCAGAGCTGTCTCCGGTGAGTCGATGATCTTTGTCTCAAAGATTTTTACAGCGCCGAGTTCGCTGTCTCCGTCGAAAAGGTTGCTCCAGGCGGCGGGATAGGGCGAGAGTCCGCGCACGAGATTATGGATCGTCTCGGCTTTGGCTGTCCAGTCGATGCGGCATGTTTCCTTGAAGATCTTCGGGGCCTGTGTGGCTTCGGTGTCGCGGATCAGATCGTCCTGCGAAATGGGGTTGAGGGTTCCGGCAATGATGTCGTCGATTGTCTTGATGGTGAGATCAGCACCGAGAACCATGAGCTTGTCATGGACATCGCCTACGTTGTCGGTCGGGAGGATCCGGATGCGCTCCTGGGCGATGATATCGCCGGTGTCGATCTCGTGTTTCAGGAAGAAGGTGGTCACGCCGGTTTCGCTGTCGCCGTTGATGACCGCCCAGTTGATCGGGGCCGCGCCGCGGTATCGTGGCAGCAGAGAGGCGTGGAGATTGAATGTGCCTAAGCGTGGCATTGTCCAGACAATCTCAGGGAGCATGCGGAAAGCGATGACAATGAAAAGATCGGCTTCGAGCGAGCGGAGTTCGCTGACAAATTCCGGATCCTTGAGTTTGACGGGCTGCATCAGCCGGAGGCCGTGTTCCAGAGCGAATTCCTTGACCGGAGACTGGTAGAGCTTATGGCCGCGTCCTGCGGGCTTGTCGGGCATAGTGACGACACCGACCACATTGTAGCCGCCGTCCACAATTCGTCTCAGACTTTCAACCGCAAAATCAGGAGTGCCGAGAAAGACTATTTTGAGATCCTTTTTTGTCATTGCTGTCAGTTTCTTATGTTGTAAATGAAAAATATTTGTGATTGGGTTTTTACGGTCAGTATTTGGGCCTGATCAGGGTGACTTCTGTCTCCGGGCTGTAACCGTAGCGGATGCCGTCGGAGATGATCACCGATGCTCGGTAGAGACCGTCGGGAAGTGGTGTGCCTTTATCGTCACGGAAGTCAAAGCAGAAGGGGAAAGAGGCGTTTTCCTGTGAGAACACCGTCGAGCCGTTCAGGTCCCGTACCAGAAGACGGCATGTCAGATCTGCTGACGGCTGCTTGGCCAGACTGAATTCCACACTTTCGCGGACAATGGTGCTGTCGGCGCTCAGTGTTGTTGTGAGCGGGTTGCTGACAACGGTGAATGTCAGTGTTTTCCTGGCCGTGTTGCCGGCAACGTCGCGGGCGCTGATGATCAGGGTGTGGCGTCCGTCCTGGAGATTTTCGATCGGATAGATGATCTCGGCCTTGCCGTCCGGACCGAAACGGAGTGCGGATCCGAAATTTTCCAGTCGGCTGGAGGAGTCGATTACAGCAGTAGGCATGTCGCCGATGTTGGCTGTGCCGTTTGCAATCCCGCTTTCGTCATCGCTGATATTTGCATGGAGCGTGACTGATGGGCCGGTTTCGGCACCGTCAGGCATATCCGGCGAGTTGAGGTAACATTCGATCTGTGGAGCGGTGGTGTCGGTCGGGAGCGTTGCCAGTGGAGGCTGTACGGTCAGCGAGCTGTCCATGCCGAAGGCGATGTTGCCGGATGTCGAATAGGCGTGCATCGTGATGCGGTTTCTGCCGTTTTGTGAGCTTAGGGGCGGTGTGACCGAGGCCGACCAGATGCCTCCTTTTACTTCAACCGGAACTTCGAGAAGGAGGCTTTCGTCAAGTTCCATTATCGTGTCGGAGTCTCCGGCTGAATGGACGTAGCGTCTGGCTATGCGAGGAGCGTCGTAGAGTGACAGGAGCAGAGAGCCGTCAAATCCGCTGTCAGTAGAGCCGTCAGCAAGCGTGATGCGTCCTTTCAGCTGTATCGCCGAAAGGGATGGGGCTGCCTGGGCGGCATTTGGATCATCGCTGTCATGGTCAATGACGGCGATGCGGTCGGGGCGGCGCACCGGAAGGGCGGGATCGGCAATGAAATTGTAGCAGAAGTTGTTGATTCGCTGCACACTGCCATATTTCCCTGTCACATTGATGGCCGTGCGCCATACGTCGCCGATACGTTCTGGCCCGTTGGGTCTGAGCAACTGGCGGGTGAACTCTTCGTTGAGTGTATGGTTGTTGGTGAGGTAGACATCGCGTCCGGATCCGATGACAGCTATGGGGCCTTTGGGATGCAGGAAGAGTTCGGTGCCGATGCCGCGGTAGGTGGCGTTGATTGGCATGGTCTCGCAACTGGCAAAGAATGTTATCGGCATTGAGCTGAATGTAAGTCTCTTGATGCTGGAGGCGCTGAGCACGGAGCCGATCTCGAATGAGCCTGAATGGCCGGTGTAGTTCAGAAGGAAGGGACCGCGGGCAAGCTGGGAGGCCAGTGGGCTGAAGGTCGGTTGTTTCTCAACCTTTTTGTCAAACGGATAGAGGGCGTTGTAGATGCGGGCGCAAGTGGTGCCCGGTCTGAGTTTCAGAATGTCAGTACGGACTTTTTCCGAACCTTTCAGGTGGGCGTCCTTGTCTCCTTCGCAAGCAGCCAGGACAGCGAGGTCCGGTCTGCCTGCCATGCTCGGATCGTTGAGGTAGGCAATGCTTTTGTCAACGAATATCCGGGCTTCATCTTCTGTCAGGACCGGAGCCCGGCCGATTGAAATCGGTATTTCAGTATATGTCGCACTCAGGTTGTCGGTGATGCGCTCGGTCATGAAGCCGAAATAGAGGTCTGTCGCATAGTCGGTAGCGCTTGAGGCTGCCTGGTCGGCGCGTTCGACTTCATAGCCTGCGAGATATTCGATTCCGTCATCGGAGAGGTTGTGGCGTGGATCGTAGGTAGCCGCTCCCAGGAGAAGTAGGTAGCGCAGCGGTTTTTCGGGACGCTGATAAAGCATTCTGACAAATTTGCGCAGTGCGTTCGGATGGGAGGAGCCGGATGAGAATTCATTGAAAATGTCGTTCTGGCTGACCACGGTCACATCAAGACCCTGCTTTTCGCGATGGGCGGCGGCAAGGCGTTCGGCTTCCGGAAGCAGACTTTCGGTGGTCACAATCAGATAGTCTGTGGCCGGAAGTGAGTGGAGATCGCGGCAAGTGACACTGCCTGCGAATGTCGGTTGGGGTATGTCGTTGCCCGGAGTGAAGAGGCAGAGCTGTCTGAGGGCTGTCTGGTGTGAGGGCAGAGTGACAAATGATTCGCCGTTTGCGGACTGCTGATGGGGCAGACGGCTGACAGAGCGCTGCGAGCTGACATCCCAGACCTCGACCCGGTCTGTCAGTCCGCCGATGCAGACGTTGAGCGATGATGTTGCCGACGGCAGAAAGTGCATTGTCATCACCGGTCCGCGGAAGTTGTTGCGCCGCGAGTACATCCAATAGATCTCCGAAAAGGCCAGTCTGTCGAAGTGCATGTCGGCCGGAATTGTGAATTTCACTGTAAACGGAGTTTCCGAGGCCGATATGACAGGGATTTTTTTCAGCGTGGCAAGCGAGTAGAGCCGGTTGTCAATGGTGTTGTTCTTGTGGGTGGCCGGAGTGAATGAGGCCGGGGTCACCGCTCCTGAAAATTCAACATTGATGTTCTGAGCGGAACTTTCGCTGTGAAGATAGGCATAGCGGTAGGCCAGATAGCCGTTGTCGGCAAAATCCGGTGCAGAGAAGGTGTATGACAGCCCTTCGGGGCGTCCGGAGATGTCTTTGGAAAAGAAAAACACCCCGGCCGAGTGGTAGTTCAGCTCTTCGGGATAGCGGCAGTCAATGGCTATGTGGGTGTTTGTGGGTGAGGTCGGTGACTCGGCGAGTGTGTCGGTGATCGTCAGTCCCGGAAGCGTGGCTGTCAGGAAATAGTTCGAGCCGCGCGAATAGTAGTTGCGGTAGGCACTGAGAGCCGAGGTTGTCGATGGGCTAATTCGGCTGTCACCTTCGCCGTAGAAGTAGAGCGCATCGCCGGAATGCCAGACGGCGACCGCAGGCAGATCGTCAGGCGCTGTGTCGAGCGTATGGGCCTGCTCCACGCTGCCGTAGCCGAACACCCGGACTTTCTCCGGCTCTGAGAATCCCCAGCTTTGCAGCGTAGGGTAGTCGATGCGGTAGACAGAGGTGGAATCGACATGTACCTTCACCCACTGGCCTGAAGCCAGGATGGATGAAGGTGCATAGTCGGCGGCAAAAACTGTCGTTGCGCTGAGCAGCAGAGCTGCGGTGATAAAAGATTTTGTTTTACTTTTGTTTGGCAAGGTTGGCTTCGATTTCTTCTTCGGTTACGGTATAGTTGATAAGGTCGCCGGAGAGATATTTGTCGTAGGAGGCCATGTCGACAAGGCCGTGACCAGAAAGGTTGAAGAGGATCACTTTCTCTTCGCCTGGCTTCAGTTTCTTGACTTCACGGATGGTAGCGGCTATCGCGTGGCAGGATTCGGGTGCGGGGATGATTCCCTCGGCACGGGCGAAGAGACATCCGGCTTCAAAGGATTCGATCTGCTCGATGTCCACGGCTTCCATCAGGCCGTCTTTGAGCAGCTGGCTGACAATCACGCCTGCACCGTGGTAGCGGAGGCCTCCGGCATGGATGTTGGCAGGCTGGAATTTGTGGCCCAGGGAGAACATCGGCAGCAGCGGTGTGTAGCCGGCCTCGTCGCCGAAGTCGTAGCAGAACTTGCCTTTTGTCAGTTTGGGGCACGATGCCGGTTCGGCAGCCACGAAGCGGGTGTTGGCTTTGCCCGGCTCGGCTGCGATCTTGTGGCGCATGAAGGGGAAGGAGATGCCTCCGAAGTTCGATCCGCCTCCGAAGCAGGCGATCACCACATCGGGATATTCTCCGGCCATCTCCATCTGCTTTTCGGCTTCAAGACCGATGATGGTCTGATGGAGGGTGACATGGCTCAGTACTGAACCGAGGGCATATTTACAGTCCGGGGTTGTCCGGGCGAGTTCCACAGCTTCGGAAATCGCAGTACCGAGAGAACCCTGAGAATTGGGGTTGGCGGTCAGGATGTCTTTTCCGGCGCGGGTCGACATAGAAGGGGAGGGGGTCACCTGTGCGCCGAATGTCTGCATGATGCTGCGGCGGTATGGCTTCTGCTCGTATGAGATTTTCACCTGATAGACGGCGGCTTCGAGTCCGAAAAGCGAGGCTGCATAGGACAGCGACGCACCCCACTGGCCTGCGCCGGTCTCTGTGGTGACATTCTTGACCCCTTCTTTCTTGCAATAGTAGGCCTGCGGAATGGCGGAGTTGAGCTTGTGGGAGCCCATCGGAGACACGCTCTCATTCTTGAAATAAATGTGGGCCGAAGTTCCGAGCGCTTTTTCAAGACCGTAGGCGCGCACCAGCGGAGTCGAGCGGTAATATTTGTACATCTCCCTGACCTCTTCGGGGATCGGAATCCACCGGTCGGTCATGTTCAGCTCCTGGTCGCAGCATTCACGGGCAAAGATCGGATAGAGATCTTCGGCCTTCATAGGCTCGCGGGTCTGAGGATTGAGCGGCGGCATCGGTTTGACCGGCATGTCGGCCTGTATGTTATACCAGTTGCGTGGTATCTCGTCTTCTTCAAGGAAGTAGCGTTTTTTCTGTGACATCTGTGACATTTGATTGGTAAGCGGTTTGTAAAGGCATTTTATTTTGGCGTGTAAAAGTACTCAATCTTTGGCAAATAAACAATATTCTCAGACTGCCGGATATGAAAAATCCGTAAATCCAGGATTGTAGGATTTACGGATTTTCTCAGCGGTGCTCGAAGCGGGACTTGAACCCGCACGGTCGCAATGACCAAAGGATTTTAAGTCCTTCGTGTCTACCATTCCACCATTCGAGCGAACCTTTATGGTGCGAATTGGTTTCGCGCTGCAAAGGTATGTCTTTTTTTTGTGAAATGCAAAAGGGAGTGTAAAAATAAAAAATCTGTCGGCCGCACAATCCCTGATCGTGCAGCCGACAGCTGTCAGTAGTATTCCCGTAGGGAGTCGAACCCTAATCGTCGGAACCGGAATCCGATATTCTATCCATTGAACTACGGGAACCTTTGGTTTACGAAGTGCAAAATTAGTGATTTTTTCGTATTTTTGCAAAGTTATATGACCGGATATGGATTAATCTTCATATAAAATGTTAAATCGGGCTGTCCTGTCGGGTCTGAGATCAGGATTTCCGGACCGGTCTTCCGGAATTGACGATAGTTTTGACAGCTTCCAAATACCGATCACACAAGATGGACGTAAAAATCGAGTCTTCCTGGAAAACGGCGCTTGCCGACGAGTGGGATAAGGATTATTTCAGCGCTCTGACTCAGTTTGTGCGCGCTCGTTATGCCGAACGGATGGTCTATCCGCCGGCAGGTCGTATTTTTGCCGCTTTTGATGCCTGTCCTTTCGAGAAGGTCAAGGTGGTGATTCTCGGTCAGGATCCCTATCCGGGTGCCGGTCAGGCCAACGGTCTGAGTTTTTCGGTCAATCCGGGTGTCGATCTGCCGCGCTCGCTGCGCAACATCTACACTGAGCTGTCTGCCGATCTCGGATGTCAGCCGCCTCAGTCGGGCGACCTGAGTTTCTGGGCCCGTCAGGGAGTGCTGCTGCTGAACTCTACGCTGACGGTCGATGCCGGCGCGCCTGCCTCGCACCAGAACCGCGGGTGGGAGACTTTCACCGATGCGGCCATCCGACGTCTCGCCGAAAGCCGCGAGCATCTGGTCTTCATCCTCTGGGGTGCCTATGCCCAGCGAAAAGGGGAGTTCATCGACCGTTCGCGCCATTGTGTCATCTCTTCGCCCCATCCATCGCCTCTGAGCGCATCGAGAGGCTTTTTCGGCAGCCGTCCTTTTTCGCGGGCCAATGCTTATCTTGCCGAACACGGCATAGAGCCTGTCAGATGGAGCGACCAATAAATGTGTAAAATAGCATAAACGACAGCATATTATTTGATTATGAACTACGATATCGAGCAACGTAAAGAGATGGCCCGTCAGTTGCGCAAACAGGGCCGCAACTGCTGCCAGTGTGTGGCGATGGTTTTTGATGACCTCACCGGAATTGACGGCGAGACCGTCAGACGCATTGCCGAAGGCTTCGGCAGCGGTTTCGGTGGCCGTCAGGAGGTGTGCGGCACGGTGTCAGGCGCTACTATGGTCTGCGGGATGACTTATGCCGATATGGACCGCAAGGGGATCTACGGGAAAGTCAAGGATTTCATGGGCGCTTTCGAGCGGCTTGAGGGATCCTGTGTCTGCCGCGATCTCAAACAGCCGGGGCGCAAGCCTTGTCTGGAGCTGATTACTGATGCCGTGGAGATGCTCCACAAGCAATTGGAGGCTGATGGCAGGTAGATTGCTGTCATTCATCGTCTGTCTGGTTTCATGCTCCTTCGCTGTCTTCTCGCAAAACCGTCAGGCCGATACGTCGCAAGGGATCTTCCATCCGGCTTTCCGCACGCTCAGGGTGACGCTTGCGGGCGATGAGTTCGCCCCTCCGGTGCTTGCCCTGCGTGATGAGAACAGCCGGGTCTGCATTTCTTTTGACGAGATCTCGGAAGAGAGGCGCTTCATGCGCTATGAGCTTGTTCACTGCGATGCCCGCTGGCGTCCTGAGGGACTTGTCGCTTCGGAGTTTCTCGACGGCTTCAACGAGGGCGTTGTCGAAGACTATGACTTTTCGCGGGCTACGCTGGTTCATTATGTCCACTATACGATATGTGTCCCCAATCAGGACATTCGCATCACCCAGCCCGGCAATTATCTGCTTCGGATCTACGATGAGTCTGACCCGGAGACGACTTTGCTCCAGGCCCGATTCGGGGTCTCGGACTTCACTGCCGGAGTGGGAGCCGCTGTGACTTCCAAGACAGACATAGACACGAACCGGTCTCACCAGCAGCTTGAGGTCGAGGTTGATCTCAGCCATGTCGGGGGCGTTTCGGATCCCTACAACGATCTGACTGTCGTCGTCAGCCAGAACGGACGCGTCGACAATGAGGTCGTGCTGACCACGCCGCAGAGAGTGGCGGGCAACCGTGTCATCTATTCTCATCTCCGGCCTCTGATTTTCCCTGCCGGAAATGAATACCGGCGTTTCGAGACGGTCTCCACAACCTATCCTGGTATGGGTGTGGCGGGGATAAGCTATGATGCTCCCGTTTATAACATGCAGCTTTATGCCGATGAGCCGCGGGCCGCGGGCAAATATCTCTATGACAGCACCCAGAACGGTCGCTTTTTCATAAGGGAATGGTCGTCAGACGCTTCTGACACCGAAGCGGACTATGTCATGACCCACTTCTCGCTTCTGATGCCGGAACTGAGCGGGGGCGACGTGTTTCTTGACGGCGATCTGACCAACCGGCGCTTCGACCCGGCCTCGCGGATGGTCTACAACAGAGCCTCCGGGGCCTACGAGCAGTCGATGCTCCTGAAACAGGGGTCCTACAACTATCAGTATCTCTTCCTGCCATCCGGTGCGACGAAGGGGGAGAATACCATTGAAGGGGACTACTATGAGACTGTGAATGAATATACCGTCCGTGTCTATCACCGTCCGCGCGGCTCGCGATTCGACCGGCTGATAGGTGTGGAGGTTGTGAAATCCGGTGTCTGAGAGCCGGAAATATATTGATTATGGAAGAAACAACAGAAGAAATTATGTTACAGATAAAGGATACTCTGGTGTCGCTCGATCTGGCGGAAGTGTTTTTCTGCTGCGACATCGAGAAGTGTAAGGGCGAATGCTGCATCGAAGGCGATGCGGGCGCGCCGCTGACCGAGGAGGAGCGTGACGAGATTGACCGTCTGCTTCCCCGCTTCGAGGACAAACTGCTGCCATCGGCCAAAGAACGGATCGCCGAGGAGGGCACAAGCTATCTCGATCCTGACGGCGACCTGGTCACCCAGATTGTCGATGGCCGCAACTGTATCTACACCTGCTATGCTCCCGGCGGAGTCTGCCAGTGTGCGATCGAGTGTGCTTTCAACGAGGGTAAGACTGGAGAGTTCCGCAAGCCGTCGTCATGCGCGCTCTATCCGGTGCGTCTCACCAAGTACCCGACCTTCACCGCCGTGAACTATCACCGCTGGAAGATCTGCCGCTCCGCCGAACAGCTTGGCCGTAAGTTGGGCGTGAGGCTCTATCAGTTCCTCGAAGGCCCGCTGACCGCCCATTTCGGCAAAGAGTGGTACGACGAACTGAAAATGGCCTGTGAAGCCTACCTCGAAGAGTATGGCGACAAGTAGTTCACCATCTGAATCTGTATTACGTATGAAACACAATTATTTTTATTGTTCCTTGATCGTCGGAGCTTTATTCCTCGCATCATGCAACAGCAGCAGGAATGACCGTTCTGAAGTTGATGACAATGCCGTGAGCGGCGACAGTGTGGAAGCCGCATTGGACAACTGGATCGAGAAGCGCGTCAGCGAGGATCCGGAGCTTGCCGAATTGCGTGAAGCTGCGGTTAAATTGTCTGAATACGTCAGACTTGACGGTGACCGCTATGTCCTTGAGATCTCCGAGGAAGAGGCTGCCCGAATTGGTGTCAGTCCTGAAAGCTACCGTTATCAGCTGAACGAACTGAAAAAGACCAACGACATGATCGCCGCGGCGAAATCGCGTGGCGATACGATTGAATTGGTTGATATCGAAACATTCGTAAAAGAACGGAATCTGAAATAAGCAATTAAAAAATAGAATATAAAAACAAAAAATGGCGACAAGGTCTTTTCGATTCTTGTCGCCATTCCTCCTATTATTATGTTGTAATAAAGGGGTCAGAGTATTAGAGGTTGTTTAATAACAATAGTTAAAATCTGAGTGAAAGTTTTGAGGTGGATATGGCTCCTTTCTCATTTACAACAATTTATCTAAAAGATACACCACTCAGATTTTAACTATTGTTTTTAAACAACCTCTTAGTTTATTTCACCGTTTTTATAACGGAACCATTAGAATATTGAATGATGACAGGCATACCTTTGGTGTCCATATTGACTGGTCTCCCATTCATGTCATAGGTCCTTATTGGATAAGGCTGGCATCTATCTTGCGTAATCGCCATTGTTGTACTTGACGGAGTTTCCCCCAATGAATAGATCTGTGTTTTCCAATTACCGATATGAGTAGACGGGTCCTGGTCAGAGACCATAGCTATTAAAGAAACTTTCCCGTTAATCACATATAACATAGGGTTCAAAGGTGCCGATGCAATATCGAATAACGGAGTTCCCTGTGGATAGCTATATGCCTTGGATATTACATAATCCGCACATCCCACTTGGTAGGTCTCCTTTGTGAAACTTACAATAAAGAATTTGGTGCCATTGGGCAAAATCATATTGCCGGATAGGCTCACTGTGCTTATTTTGTAGCCATTGGGGATGTCAATTGTACAATCAATTCGATCCCTTATGCTATAATCTTCATTGTAAATAGCAGCATCAATGTGACCCCCGTTTATATTTAGTAAAGACGGATAGAAATAACGGTCGTCATTTGATTCGGGATTATAAGATGGCATATTATATGGACAATAATATCCATCAAAAGTATGTTCAGGTACAAGTTTCGGGACTTGGGCAGATGTATGGATTGCAAAACCACAAACCAGAAGGAAGATATGCCACTTTTTCATATTTCATTTACCATTTGAATTTCATTGTCTGCGGCTCATCTTCCCAGTCATCACCGGATTCAACTGCTACCAGCTTTATAGGCATTCCATCTGGATTCAGAGTCCAGGTATATGTTCCTTTGTCTCCGTCTGTTTTGTCAGAGCGTTCGATAGGTAAATTTTTGGTCGCTTTACCGAGCAGTCCTGCAAAATAGGCATATTTCAGTTCATCCATATCAATACCGAATGTCTCATCAAAGAGCATTATACAGCCTTTGTTCTCAATTAATTGAGTTCCGTAACTGATCACCCAATCATCATCTCCGTCGTGATCGGTATGGATTTCCTTTACTTTGGTTATATTGCCGTTTTCATAGGTGATCTCGTGGACTTCGTTATCACCTTCGGAACGTGTCATCTTTGTAAGTCGGCCATCTGAATTGTATTCAAACCACCACTCTTCAACATCGCCGTCTGATTCTATCTGCTTGCAATATTTTGCAAAGCCCAGATCATTCAGACGCAGATTGAACACATTTTTATCACCATCTTCTTCAATTGTCATTACAACATCATAGGACTCAGCGCGGCTCATACCTGGGTAAACTAATGCAATCTTCGTTCCATCCTCGGCATTCATCATTGATGTTACCAGTCCATTGGCGTCTGTTGTAATGGACATCGCTCCGATTTGTTTAGGAACTCCAGCTGTAAACACTTTGGAAGGATTTACTGCAACAGCTTCTCCATTTTCACCACCGTTAGGTTCGTCTTTACCATCATCGCTACATGAAACGAAACCTACATAACTCGCAATAGCCATCATTGCTATTGCATTCATTTTTAAGAATCTCATGCTTTTGCATTTTGGCGTCCTCCAGTCTCAAAAGAACAGATTTATAAATATAAAGAGGCGCAAGACTGTTATCAAATTCTGTCAATGGGTTCTGGACTACCTCTGCACTGAAAATGAAAACAACTCACGCCTATGGCTGTATATGGACACACCAGTGCATATATGCAGACCATAGGGAGCGGTAAAATCATTATTCCTCAGTGCAGTCGAATTGTCCAGATTCATTGACAAGGAATAAGCTAAACGCTTCCTAAATATGTACGTCCCTTAGGACAAAGCAAATATAGGAATAATACGTTGATTTACCATAATTCGTGAGTTGTTTTTTATCAATTATACACAGGCTAAATAAGAATATTCCATTTGTTAGTATCTATTAACAAATAAGTTTATGGAGCGTAACTATTCAGCGATTCAAACAGCTTGATTGCAAGCAAGTTGTAGGATGCTCCACGGAGCATCCGCCGGTTTTATG
>NZ_JAIDEN010000003.1 GCF_029054785.1 Duncaniella sp. | reverse complement strand
ACTAATGAATTTACGCTAAGATACTAACAATCTATACTAACCCTAAAACTAAAAATCATTGATTAATTTCGATATTATCTGGTGGCGAGAAAACTTTTGGATTAGGATACTCAGCAGTCTTCTCACATTGCAAAATTAGATCTATTTTCGGGGCTGTGCAATATCCAAAAGGTTAAATTGAGTGAATATAAAACATTTAAACCGCAAGTAGCGCTGTATATCAGCAAATTAACACCAAATGTAATAAATAAAATATAGAACCGATTTGTGAATTATTGAGAAAATATATATCGTTTTATATACTTATATGCAACAAAAGGTGCATATTTTTACATTCAAGACACGGATTTTATATTCATTATATCACTCTCGAAAGTATCTCTTGAAACCGCACGATTTTTCAATTTGTTCCGATATGTATAGATTGTATAGACAGAATAATTCAGCATCTGTGCTATCCGGGAGCTTTCTTCAATCCCAAGCCGCATGAAGGCTATTATGCGCAAATCCGTATTCAGTTTCTCGCCTTCGCGCAATACAATTTGCTCATCCGGACGAAGCAAAGAATTGACATCCTTGACAAAGTTCGGATAGATATGCAGAAACGCATCATCAAACACATCATAAAACTCCTTGGAATGCTCTTCGATATATTTGCCTTGTTTGGTTATCTTGAGAAGATCATCAACTTTGCCGGTTGTGATCTTGCGATTCACCATCTTGTTAAACTGCGTCAGTTTATCCATATATATCGAACACAGGTTAAGGAACTGGGAGATATAAACATCCTTTATGCTGTTTGCCTCTTCCAACCGCAATGCCATGCGGTTCATCTGACGGTTTTTGCGATGCAGACCATAGAGAGTTATCGCCAATATGACCAGCAGAACAGCCATAACCACCATAACAATATAGGTTCGGATCCTTGATCCACGGATCTCTTCTTTGTGAGCGCTTTCAATTATAGGCAACACCTGAGAAGACTGGAGAATTCGCAAAGGGGCGTTACACTCCACAGCTTCTGAAAGGGCGACGGACAGATAATCATAGGCATGCTGAATATCTCCACTCAGATATATTGTCTTGCCCAGCTCCTGCAATGATGCGACCTCCAGAGTCGCACCTCGCGTATCAGCGATAGCCGACAACGCCAGATAATACTCGTAGGCGTAATGCTCACCCCTCGTTCTTGAAATATCGGCAAGCAGATGACACGCACGCGCATAGAGATTGTCTTCCGGCGGCAGCTGGTCGATCAGCAGCATGACAAGAGCTTTGGCCTTGGAATACTCCTTATTATAATAATGGTATTCCCCCTTGTTCAGCATATACCTTGGCGACCCCTCCTCCAAAAGTCCGATCAGAGCGCCTTGTGCTTCATGCGACTTGGCCATATAACGGTCATATATCTCCGGATAGTTCACATAGTAAGAAGCGATGTAAAAATACATCTGCCTGGCAGCATCTAAATATTCCTCCTGAAGGCCTTTTGGCAGGTTCTCGTAATCAATTTTCGCAAAACCGTTCTCGGCCTGGCTGATAAATGCCAATAGCGGAAGATAGGTCAGCAATCTCAGCTGAAACCTGGTGGCGATCGAGTCAAATTTCAGATCTTTGGCAAGCAGTATTCCCCGGTTATAGACAGAGACCGCCGAGTCTGTGTTATAGGCGTTATAGGTATCCCCTAACATCAGCAAAGTAGACAGCCTTGACTCCTGGTTTGCGGGATTGTGCTCCAACAAACTTTTAAGAGAATCAATTGTCGCACAGCGTCGTGATATGTACTGGTCTCTCTGGGCCAACTCAGCGTCAAGAGTCTTGAGCATAGAAACAACCTCCTTGCGCCCGATAGTTTCGCTACCGGATGCAAGGAGGGTTGCAAATACAATCGAAACGGTGACTATGAGAGTCCGCCTGAATCGATCAATATAATCGCTGTGATTACAGTACCTGGATCTGAAGTTTGTCATACGCACGCTCTGCTTTTGCTCTTGCTTCTTCAACCGTATCGGCAGTAGCGAGTATCACACCCATGCGACGATGGCCTTTGACTTCCGGCTTGCCGAATATACGCATCTGGACACCCGGTTCTTCAAGCACCTTGTCAAGATTATCCATGATCACCTCCGAGCTATCGCCTTCAACCACGACGGCACGTGAGGCCGAGGGGCCCAAAAAGCGGATTTCGGGTACGGGTAATCCGGTCAATGCTCTTGCATGAAGCGCAAACTCACTGAGATCCTGCGAGATCATAGTGACCATACCGGTGTCGTGTGGACGCGGAGAGACTTCACTGAAGATAACATCGTTGCCACGGACAAACAGTTCTACACCAAAAATGCCATATCCTCCAAGAGCATCGGTCACCTTACGGGCAATCTCCTGTGCGGCAGCCTTTGCTTCAGGAGTCATGGCCTGAGGCTGCCAGGAATAACGATAGTCACCATCAACCTGTATATGTCCGATCGGCTCGCAGAATGTTGTTCCGGCAACCGAGCGGACTGTGAGAAGGGTTATTTCGTAGTCAAATTTCACAAATCCTTCAACAATTACTCGTCCTGCTCCGGCTCGACCGCCTTCCTGGGCTATTTTCCAGGCTTTTTCTATATCCTCAGAGGATTTTATCACACTTTGGCCGTGGCCGCTGGATGACATGATAGGCTTAACCACGCAAGGGATACCAACAGCCTCGACTGCCGACTTGAATTCTTCAAAATCAGAAGCGAAACGATATGGAGAAGTCATAACTCCAAGCTCCTCGGCTGCAAGACGGCGGATACCCTCGCGGTTCATAGTGAGGAAAGCAGCATTTGCAGTCGGAGTGACATGGTAGCCTTCCCCTTCAAGTCCGACCAACACAGGCGTTGCGATAGCTTCTACTTCCGGTATTATATGGTCCGGCTTTTCTTCTATGATCGCATTGCGTAAGGCCTCCGCGTCAAGCATACTGAACACGCGGCTCTTATCGGCCACATGCATGGCGGGAGCATTGGCATATTTATCACAAGCCACAACCTCAACGCCCATGCGCTGGAGTTCGATAGCAACCTCTTTTCCTAATTCGCCACTGCCGAGAAGCATGGCCTTGCGACCGCTATTGGTCCACTTGCTTCCTATTTTTGTCATCTGAATTCAAAAAACGATAATGATGTTTATAATCTTCTTTCTGCAAAATTACCGAATTTCCACGAAATATTGCTCAAACTGACGATTTATTTTGTAACTTCGCCCAAAGACCGGAGATTCCGCCGGAGACACGACACAGTGTTTTACGAAACCGCAAATGCGCTGCAAAATCATATTGCATGAAAATCTATTTACAGCAAAAAAGTCCGGGACGTATGCGACAACCGATCACATCCTGCCCGATAGAGCTTTCCGCCCGTCCGGCCACCACCGGAGCATTGATCAGTTCGATCGTACGCACAATAGTATTGGCATATAACAACTGTATTGACGGCAACCCGACAGATCCTGACGCTGACCGCCATGCGAATCCGATGGACGAACATCAGATCAACGATCTTGCTGAAACAGGCCGCATTGCTTTCGGATTTGTCTACAACAACAAAAAGGAAGATCCAGAAAAGGCTGTCGAAAATGCCTTGCAATGTCATGAGGACGGCATTTTCAAAATATTTCTCAATGGAAATCCACTTGGCTCAAACGAAAGCCGGATTGAAATAACTGACGGAGACACTTTGACAATTGTTCGCCTGACTCTGCTGTCGGGCAGAATGTGGTAAATATTATAGATTTATGAATATTCATTGGAACCACAGCTACAACGACCTTTGAGTACCTTATATTGAAAAATTGATATACGGCGTTAATAATGCCAAAGTGCTGACAGACGATACACGCA
>NZ_JAIDEN010000029.1 GCF_029054785.1 Duncaniella sp. | reverse complement strand
GTGTTGGTGCGGTTACCGAGGCCGATTTCCTGAGCGATCTTGGTTGCGTTGATGTAGTAAACGGTGATGTCGTTGTCGGCGAAATATTTCTTGATCTTGTTGGGGAGGTTCTTGGCCAGTTCCTCGCCTTCCCAGATGGTGTTGAGGAGGAATGTGCCGCCCTTGCGGAGACCGCGGGTCACGTCATACATGTGGAGGTAAGCCTGCACGTGACATGCCACGAAGTTAGGAGTGGTCACCAGGTAGGTTGAACGGATGGGATCGTCGCCGAAACGGAGGTGTGAGCAGGTGAAACCGCCTGACTTCTTGGAGTCATAAGCGAAGTATGCCTGGCAATATTTGTTGGTGTTGTCACCGATGATCTTCACGGAGTTCTTGTTGGCACCTACTGTACCGTCGGCACCGAGGCCGTAGAACTTGGCTTCGAAAGTGCCTTCGCCGCCGAGTGCGATCTCTTCCTTCTGGGGAAGCGAGGTGAAGGTAACGTCGTCCACGATGCCCACGGTGAAGTGGTTTTTCGGAGTGGGGAGGGCGAGGTTTTCGAATACTGCGATGATCTGGGCGGGAGTGGTGTCCTTTGAAGCGAGACCGTAGCGGCCACCGACGATAACGGGGGCGTCAGCCTGACCGTAGAAGCAGTCCTTGACGTCGAGATAGAGGGGTTCGCCGTTTGCACCGGGTTCCTTGGTGCGGTCAAGCACAGCGATGCGCTTTGCAGTCTTGGGGACAGCTGCGAGGAAGTGCTTTGCCGAGAAGGGACGGTAGAGGTGAACGGAAACGAGACCTACCTTTTCGCCGTTGGCACGGAGGTGGTCGATGGCTTCCTGAGCGGCCTGGGTAACAGAACCCATAGCGATGATGACGCGTTCGGCTTCGGGATCACCGTAGTAGTTGAAGAGACCGTATTCACGACCGGTGATACGGGTGATTTCCTTCATGTATTCCTCTACGATTTCAGGAACGCGGTTGTAGTATTCGTTGCAAGCCTCACGGTGCTGGAAGAAAACGTCGCCGTTTTCAGCCATGCCGCGTGCGACGGGCTTTTCGGGGTTGAGGGCGCGAGAACGGAATTCTGCGAGAGCCTGCTGGTCAACCAGAGGAGCGAGATCGTTCTGATCCATCTCTTCGATCTTCTGGATTTCGTGAGAAGTACGGAAGCCGTCGAAGAAGTTGATGAAAGGCACACGGCTCTTGATTGTTGCGAGGTGCGCCACACCTGCGAGGTCCATGACCTCCTGAACAGAACCTTCGGCGAGCATGGCGAAGCCTGTCTGACGGCAGGACATCACGTCCTGGTGGTCACCGAAAATCGAGAGGGCGTGAGAAGCGAGTGTACGGGCCGAAACATGGAACACGCAGGGGAGAAGCTCACCGGCGATCTTGTACATGTTGGGGATCATCAGGAGGAGACCCTGAGAGGCTGTGTAGGTTGTAGTGAGGGCACCTGCCTGAAGTGAACCGTGAACGGCTCCGGCGGCACCGCCTTCAGACTGCATTTCCTGTACCAGCACGGTTTCGCCAAAGATGTTTTTGCGACCGGCGGCTGCCCATTCGTCAACGTATTCAGCCATCGTTGACGAGGGAGTGATGGGGTAGATAGCGGCCACTTCCGAGAACATGTAGCTCACGTGGGCGGCTGCCTGGTTACCATCACAGGTCAAGAATTTTTTTTCTTTACTCATAGTGGTATGTAATCTATTTAAATAGAGATAATTATAATAAGTTTAGGTATCAGATCCTGACATCCTCAAGCGGGGAAAGAAGTGTAATACCATTTGCTTACGGATGATTTCGTCCGGCAAAAATACAAAAATTTTTCCTCCCTCACAAATAGGAGAGAGGAAAAATAGCGGTGAGTTTCAGAGAGATGGACCTGAGACGGCTCAGTTGCGTGGATGGGCGAGCATGTACTGTGCGATCTGCACGGCGTTGAGGGCCGCGCCCTTTTTAATCTGGTCGCCGACAAGCCAGAAGGTAAGGCCGTTGGGGTTGGCGATGTCCTTGCGCAGACGTCCGGCGTAGACGGGGTCCTTACCGGCAGCGTCGAGGGGCATCGGATACTTTTTGGCCGCGGGTTCGTCGATGACAACCAGGCCTTCAGCCTGTTCGAAGGCTTTGCGGGCATCCTCGACGCTGATGGGCTGCTCGGTCTCCACCCAGACGGCCTCGCTGTGGGCGCGCATGACGGGGACACGGATGCAGGTGGCGCTCACTTCGAGTTCGGGAGCGTGCATGATCTTCTTGGTCTCGTTGTACATCTTCATCTCTTCCTTGGTGTAGTCGTTGTCAAGGAATACGTCGATGTGGGGGATGAGATTGTAGGCCAGCTGATAGGCGAATTTCTCTACGGTCGGTTCCTTGCCTTCGGCGAGTTCGGCATACTGCTTTTCAAGTTCGGCCATAGCCACAGCGCCGGCGCCGCTCGCAGCCTGGTAGGTTGCAACGTGGACACGCTTGATCGGCGAGATGTCGTTCAGGGGCTTGAGGGCCACGACCATGATGGCTGTGGTGCAGTTGGGGTTGGCGATGATGCCGCGGGGGGTGTCAAAGGCGTCTTCTCCGTTGACTTCGGGCACCACGAGGGGCACATCCTTGTCCATGCGGAATGCGCTGGAGTTGTCGATCATGACGGCTCCGTGTTTTGTGATGGTTTCGGCGAATTCGCGCGAAACGCCTGCTCCCGCCGAAACGAAGGCGAAGTCAACGCCCTTGAAGTCGTCGTTGTGCTGAAGGAGTCTGACAGTGTGTTTCTTGCCACGGAATTCATAGGTTTTACCCGCGCTGCGCTCCGATCCGAAGAGCAGGAGCTCGTCAATCGGGAAGTTCTGTTCGTCAAGGACACGGAGGAATTCCTGTCCTACGGCGCCGCTGACGCCAACAATTGCTACTTTCATGCTTTAGTGATTGATGAGAATATTAAATATCATGTGTGAGAGTTGGTTTATTTTCTGTCCTCACGGAGAATGTTCAGTCCTGATACATGCCGTCAATGACCCCGGCATAGAGGCGGTTGATCGCCGCACGGCGTATCTTGAGGGTATTGGTCAGCTCGCCTTTTTCCATCGAGAATTCCTTGGGCAGGAGGGTGAAGCGCTTGACTTTCTCGTAGGAAGCGAGGCGCTGCTGGAGGATTTCGAGGCGGTCGGTGTAGAGGCGGCTGACTTTCGGGTCGCCGACAAGCTCTTCCATCGAACCGTAGGCGATCTTCTCTTTGGCGGCAAAGTCCTTGAGCGCCTCGAAGTCGGGGACGATGAGGGCGGAGACGAATTTGCGGCGGTCGCCGATGACTGCCACCTGGTCAATGTATTTGTCCTCACAGAGCAGGGTCTCGATGGCCTGCGGTGCGATATATTTGCCGTTGGAGGTCTTGAAGAGGTCCTTGAGGCGGTCGGTCAGGAAGAGGGCGCCGTGATCGTCGATGTAGCCGGCATCGCCGGTGCGGAACCAGCCGTCTTCAGTGAAGGCCTCGGCGGTTTCCTTGGGCTTGTTGTAGTAGCCGCGCATGACCATCGGGCTTTTGACAAGCACTTCGTCGTTTTCGCCGATGCGCACGTTGACCATGGGGATCGGGGTGCCGACCGAGCCTATCTCCCACCCTGCCTGCGGGAAGCAGCAGACAGTTGCGGTGGTTTCGGAAAGTCCGTAGCCGACCACGATGTTTATGCCGCAGGTGTGGAAGAATTCCACCACCTTGCTTGAGACCGGAGCACCGGCGGTCGGGAAGATGTTGCCGTTGTCAATGCCTATGGCTTTGCGCAGGAGGCTGAACACGCGGCTGTCAAAGAAGCGGTAGCGGGTTTCGAGCCACCAGGGGGCCTTGAGGCCGCGGCGGGCGTATTTCAGATTGCGGCGACGGCCCACTTTGAGGGCCTGGCGGACCACCATGCGCATGACGGGATTCATCGTTGCGATTTTTTCCTGCACGGCGGTGTAGACCTTCTCCCAGAAGCGCGGGACGGCACACATGCAGGTCGGACGCACCTGCTGGATCGTTGCCTGGATCTCCTGCGGATGGCGGTTGACAGAGACTTTGATGCCTTTTGTCAGACAGAAGTAGGTCCAGCCTTTTTCAAAGATGTGGCTCAGAGGGAGGAAGGCCATAGAGGTGTCGTCCTCGTCAACCATGTTGATGCGCTCCCAGTGGGCCTCCATCGCGGCATCGTAGTTGCCGTGGGTCAGGATGGCACCTTTCGGCTCGCCGGTGGTGCCTGAGGTGTAGACGAGAGTGGCGATGTCGTCCGGAGTGGCTGCGGCTGCGCGGGCTGCGACTGTCGCGGCGATGTCCTGACCGGCGGTCTCGCCGAGTTTCATGAAATCGGTCCAGAGCATGGAGGTTGTGTCCGACTTGTCAAGCTCGATTGTCTTGAGGACCACGATGCGCTTGAGCGATGGGCAGACGGCCTGAGCCTCGCGGGCTATGCGGTACTGGGTTGTGTTGCCGACAAAGAGCAGCGCACAGCAGGCGTCGTTGATTATGTAGACGAGCTGTTCAAGCGAGCTTGTGGCATAGATGGAGACTGAAACCGCGCGGTTGCGGAAACAGGCGAAGTCGCTGACAAGGTTTTCAGGACGGTTGGCGGAAAAGGTCGCCACATTTTCAGCTTCGCGGACTCCGAGAGCGGCAAGAGCCAGAGAGGCGGTGTGCACATCGGCGGCATAGCGCTTCCATGAGATTTCATACCAGCGGTTTTCGTGGCCGGGAGCTGCGAGAGCAGCTTTCTCGCCGAATCGCAGTGCCTGGCGCTCAGGCAGATCGGTCAGTATATTAGCTTTTAATACATCAGACGCGGCTATCTTGGATTTCAAATTCATCAACTCTGGTTTAACAGTTGTTTCAAACAACCTCTGAGAGGTTTGCCGCCGGGAAGGAATACAAAATACTTTCCACTCTTCTGCGACAGCTATTTTTTTATAAGCGGCAAAGTTAGCCACAATTTTTGCGCCACAGCCCCACGGGGTGCAAAAAAGTTTCCTTTTGTTAACATTTCCTTAGGAATTGCACACGCTCTTTAACAGATATTAATCCATTTTAAGTCAAAAGTCACAAACAAAGGCACATACCGGACATGAGCGACTGAGAAAGTGTGCATCATGGCAGGTATGTGCCTGTATGTCAGAATAGACGGTGACGGCGGAAGCGGAACTTCCTCACCGGCATTCCGCAGACCGGGGAGGGTTTAGAGCGCGTTTCTTAACAACAAGAGTCACCCTCTTCGCATCAGCGTTCGATCGGGTTGTCGATCTCGCAGGCGTCGATTCCGGTGGAGGGGCTGTATTTCTCCGGATAGTGGCCGGGATTCTTGCTCATCACTCCCGACTGCTGGATATAGCTGTTGTCAGAGAGGGAGAAGACGCGCAGGATCTTTCGGAAGTCTTCAGGCGAGGCCTGGGTGAATTTCTCAGGCATCTTGATGTAGAGGCGGCTGTCGGGGATGCTGTGGACAAGGCCGTTGAACATCCAGCAGACTTCACGGTCGGCGTCGGTGACTTCGAGCACCACTCCGGGAAGCCCGGTGAAGGTGCGCGGGGCGGCCCGGTGGGGCAGGTCGTTGGTGAACCATGCGGTCCACTTGCGTCCGCCCTTGTCGAGAGTGGCTTTGCGGCAGTTGTACTCGCCGATTTTCTTCTCTTCGGAGGTCACTTTCCAGTCGTTCTCACACTTGGAGTCGTCGAGAAGAAACTCATCGGTGATGATACGGTAGGTGTGGACCATGCGTCCCGATTCGGGATAGTAGAAATAGAATGTCGGGGTCAGGTGATAGGCCAGACTCATGTCGCCCCCCTTGCCGTTGGGATTGGCCAGGCGCCAGCGGGCCTCCCCTATTCCCTGATAGCTCATGTCAAGGGAGGTTCCGGGACTTACGAGCACCACACGGTCCTCTTCGAAACGGAGATTTTTCTTCTTGTTGCAGAGATAGCGCAGACGATAGCGGACACCATATTCTGCGGTGTCGGCTCCGGCGTAATAGGCGGCAGCCTCTTCCTTCATCTTGTTGACCATCTCATTGGCTTTGGCGGCCTGCTGCGCGGCGGCATCGGGCTGCTTTTTCTGCTCCTGGGCGCTGACACCGAGCCCCAGCAGAAGGGCTACGGCTGATGCGAGTAGTTCTTTCTTCATTTCAGGCTGAGGGGTGGGTTAATCGGTGAAACATTCTTTGATCAGGAAAGCGGGGACAGTCTGCTTGTATGACATCTGGAAGTTGCGGAACTGCTGGGGCTGGGCATAGAGGGAGAATGTCGAGCTGACCAGAGCCACGAGATTGCCGCAGTCGTCGAAAATCGGGCCGCCGCTGGCTCCTACGCCATAGTCGGAGGTGATTTCAAGGATGTAGCGGTTGCGCCCGGTGCGCTTGTTGGTTGTGCGGGTGCAGTTGGAGACCATTCCGTCGGTGAAATGATAGTAAGCGCCTGAGGGATGCGAGAGGCAGTAGACTGTGGTGCCCTGCGGGGCGTCACCGCCGACGGCGGCCGGAGTCAGCTTGCGTCCGTTGGTGTCGACACGGATGATGGCCATGTCATTGACCGGATCTACGTGGAGCACCTGACGGAAGGGATAGATGTTGCCTTCATGGTCCATCAGGAAGCGCATCAGATCGTTTTTGACCTCATGGCCGAGAGCGCCGCTGAGCACGAGATCGGCCACGACGTGATAGTTCGTGGCGCAGATGCCGTCAGGGGTGAGGGCCACGGCTGAAGCGTTGCTGTAAGCCGAGTCAAGGGCATAGGCATCGTTGTGTTCAAAGCGGCAGACCACAAGCGAGCTTGGGCGGCAGAGTTCGAACACCTCACGCGCCGAGAGTTTGCGTTTGCGGGCCGGAGTCAGCACACGGGCCGGAGCCACGGAGCCGTCCGAGAGGCCGGCGATCACGTTGCGGCGCAGCGAGTCGGATCCCTGGCCCGGATGGGTCTTCATATATTCACGCGCCAGCGCGGTAGTAGCCTCGACCTTGGCGGGATAGTCCTGGAAAAGTGCGTCATGGTCAGCATGAGCATGTGGTGCCACGCTCATGAGAGCGAGCACCACAGCCATTACTGATGAGGGCACAGCAAACAGTTTTTTGTTCATCTGTTCTGTATGATATTGGAATATGTGTCACTCTTCTTCAAGATTGCTGAGCGAGCGGCCGACAACCTGGATGGCGATCGCGCCGAGTTCTCCGAGATGTGAGCGGAGGAATTTGACGAGCTGGGGCTTCATCGCAGCGTCTTTGGTGTCGAAGAGACGGGGAACGTTGATGGCAAGCACGTCCTTGGAGCGGGGAGCGAGACGGCCGAAGTTGTCTTCGCAGTATTTGAGATAGTCGGCGTCGCTCATGGCTGCGCGTTTCTCAACGAATTCATAGATGACCGTGTTGTTGTTGTCCTTGTCAAGACCGAGGTCGGCGATCTCCTTCTTGAGCTGGTTGAACTCTTCGGCCTTGTAACCGCCTTCACGATACATATAGCCTGAGAAATATGTGCTGAGCTTGCGGCCATAGAGGCTTGCGAGGACTGTGTTGATCTTCTCTGCGCTCTCGCCTTTGAATTTTTTCTTGTTGGCTACCATGAAACGGGCACGGTCGTTGTCGAGATCGACGGTATAGACCGTGTAGAGGAAGTCGTTTTCGGGTTTGAGACGGTCGGCGTCGGAGAGTGATGCGAAGTATTCGTCGATCACCTTGAATCCTTCATCCTCCTTGCGCTGTTCCATGAGCTGCATTGTGTAGCTGTTGACCACTTTCGGGGTGCGATCGCCGCTTTCATAGCGGGCACGGATGCGTTCGGGCGACTGTTCGGGGTCAAGATTGGCATTGACCTTCTCGATGAACTTGGGTCCGTCCATATAGCCGGAGAACTTTGCCACTTCCTTGCCTTCGGCGTCCATGACAACATAGGTCGGATATGCCTTGACTCCATACTGCTTGGCGAGGGCCGCTCCTTCTTTCTCGGCGTCGAGCTTGAGGGGGATGAACTTGGCGTTCATGAAATCACCAACTTCCTTCTGGGGGAATACCTTGTTTGACATCATCTTGCAGGGACCGCACCAGGTGGTGAAAAAGTCGACGAACACGAGTTTATTTTCTTTTTTTGCCGCAGAAAGTGCTTCTTCGAAAGTGACGTGGCGGAATTCAGTCTGCGCTGAGGCCACAAGAGCAGAAGCGCCCATGAGCAGAGAGGCAAAGATAAATTTCTTCATAATTGTTACTATGTTTAAGGTTAATTTTACTGAGTATAAGACGAAGAAAACGCCATAACGTTACATTCATCCTGATTTTTTTATCACACCTGGGCTATTTGTGATCGGTTTCGCAACATCCGGAGTGTGAAAAGTGCCGCGCGAAGACCTGACGGAAAGTTCACGTCTCCACGCGGCACTGTATTTAGAGGTTGTTTAAAAACAATAGTTAAAATCTGTTTAGTTGGGCCATTTCCATTCGATGTCCCTGACGCGCAGATCGGTTTCCCACTGCTGTCCTTCAAGGAAGCTGAAGCCGGCGTTTGCGGTTGCAGGCACTTCCATCTTGTAGATCATGCCCTTGCCGGTTGCCTCGTTGTAGGTTGCGACGAAATAGTCTTTGATCGAACAGGTCGACGAATATTCGGCCTCAAGATAGGTGATCTCGCCGTCAAAGTCATGAGAGATGCAGGTTCCGTTGGTGAAGCTGTACTGATAGAGGCGGTTGCCGACAGAGTAGAGAAGCACCAGACGGTTTGACGAGAACATGTAGTGCGAAGCCTTGTCGATGTCTACGGCGGTTGCTGGGTTCACCTTGTAGAGCGGCGATTTGTTGGGGTAGTAAGGTCTGGGGTTGAACTTGGTTCTGTGGCCTGAGAAGTACATGATGTAGTAATTGTCCTCATCATTGTCCTTGACAAGCATGTAGATGGGGTTATCCTCGCCATAGAGGTTCAGACCGTTTTCAGCATAGATCAGATGTCTGTTGTCCTTGCCGATCTCAAGATTCCAGGCTCCGCCTGAATAGTAGTCAGGGACAAGGACCATGTATGTCAGGTATGACCCTGCGAAACGGGCGAAACACTGGTTGTCCATGTCATAGACCAGACTCTGTTCCAGATCATCGAGTGCAAATGTCTTTGTCGCCTGGATGAAAGCCTTGGGATAAGGAGTGAAATAGTCGTTCGAAGTAGCGCTGTAACGGTTGACCGCACCGCCATAACCGCCGCTCATCTTGTTGCTGATCACCACGATGTCATCGAAAATCAGGCCGCGGTAAGTTCTCGATCTGTTCTGAGAGGTGCCGTTGACAGAGTTTGGCTGGCCTCCCTGGCGCGGGAATGCGTCGCGCACTCGCATCGGTGTCTTGTGGGGGATCTCGATTTCGACAAGATCAGACTCGTTGAATTCATTGATCACCGATATGACCTCCTGATATTCGAGCGCATAAGAGCCGTCGTCGGTAAGCATCCAGAGATACTGGTCGCCTTCGTTGACCGCACCATAGCCACTGAAAATCATCTCGTGGGCACCGACAGCTCCGATGGGATTGTCAATGACACCCTTTGCATAGGCGGTGTCACGCTGCAAGGGCATACAGAGCATATCAAGACGCGCGTGTCCGGCTTCCATATCATCGCCTAACACGAGGAAACCGCGCAGATAGGGGGAGCCGACATTGAGCTGTGTGCGCGCCTGCTTCTCAAGGCCGGTCGAACGGTCCTTCACAGTGAAGTAGAGCGAGTAGGTGCCGGGCGAGAGATCGGCAGGCCAGTCGAGGTCTTTCTCCTGGCTGATGACCAGGTGGTTGCCATGAGTACTGAGGCAGAGATGCCACTGATAGTCATAGTTGCTGAGGTCCGTGCCCGCAAGAGAGCCTGACAGCACGGGGCTGATGGTGACATTGTCCATATAGGCCAGAGGAGCATACGATTCCTCAATTCCCTGGATCTCGATCACATTGAGATGCTTATAGTTGTAATTGCCCTCGTCTTCGACACAGGCTGTCAGCAGTCCGAGTGACAGGAAGGGTAATATATATTTTTTCATTGTCTGATTTCTTTTTCTTGATTAGACTATTTCAGGATCAGTCAGTCATCTTGTCAGGCATGGTGCCGCTTGCCCATGAGCAGCCCAAAACCCACATCATGGAGCCGTCTTCGTCAATGACCCAGTGTTCACGGCCAAGTCTGTACTGTTCAAGGAGATATTTGGAGACATAGCTTGCCACTCGTTTGGAGCGGGTGGTCTTCATCTTGCCGTCCTCATCCTTGTCGAAATCCTCGACAGTCCAGCCGAAGACCTCTTCCGCGATCTCAAGGATCAGCTTGTACTTGGTCTCCGAATAGACACCGAAGTTATCGTTGTTCCATCCGTCGGGACGACGCAGATTGCAGTTGGCGAAAATATTGTGGATCGAAGGATCGGAATTGGTGCTCAGTTCCATGAGCACATCGCCTCCGCCCTGACGCTTGGGCATGGTTCCGATTCCGTCAGGACCGAAAGGAAGCGAGAAGTGCTCGCCCGGAACCAGTCGAAGCTGAAGCTGGACGGTTCCCTCCTCGGTGCGCTGTGTGCGGTGGATGACAACAGTCAGACGCGTACTGTTCTGACCTGCGAGGATCACACCCTCGTTCGAGAGCAGCTCATAATCCTCGCCGGCGACTGCATTGGTACTGTCGGCAACGACCTCCACACCGAACTTGCGGTCATAGTCGCGGACACGTCCTGCGATTTCGACTTTGATCTTCAGCACAGAATCTGTTTCGTTCATCACTCCGAAGGGAATGTAGGAATAGATCTGATGGACCAGTTTCAGCGAGTCGAAATAGGATCTGCCGTACTGCTGGTCAAAAAAGATTGCGTCTACACCGTCATAGTAGGCGATTTCATGCTCCTGACAGCTGTAAAACGTCGGGAGTGAAAAAAGAGCGCAGATAAAAAATATTATTTTTTTCATGATTGATTGCTGATTTGGTGTTACTTGCCGTTTACGGTGCCTCGTTTGTCAAGTTCGGCCTGCGGGATGGGCACAATGTAGTTTGATTTGACCATCGGTGTGGTTCCGGTAGCGCTTGTGCCGGAAATCATGGATTCTGCACCGCGGCGCTTGTAGAAGTAGAAGAGCTGTCCTTCGCCGATGACCTCGCGGGCCATTTCATAAGTCAGCACAGACTCGAACTCGCCGTCCATCTCGTCGGCTTCGTCACAGAGACGGTGGTGACGGATGACGTTGATGAGTCTGAATGCCTCGTTGCGGTCAGGCGCACACTCGGCTGCAATCAGATAGATCTCGCTCAGACGGATCAGAGGCATCATGTAGCGATAAGTCTCGGTTCCGTCGATAGTGGCGTCATTGGAAAACGAATCGAACTTCGAGAGGGCAAGTGTGCTACGGGCCTCTTCACCGGCTGCTTCGGCCTCTTCGATTTCAGACTGAAGAGGCTCAACGAGCTTCCACATTCTGACACGCAGGTCATTGGCATCGTCATAGAATGTGCCGACCTTCGAATCCTCGCCGGTGAGACCGTTGCCAAAGAATGTCAGACGGTTTGACAGTGCGCGCAAGGCTCCGCTGAAATATGCGCTCTGGACTTCGGAACGCTTGGTGTTGTAGAGGGAGAACATCACTTCCGACGAGAAAAGATAGTCGGGCTTGCCGGCTGCTTCAACCTGCTCCTTGGTGGCCCAGGGGAACACTTCAAGCTTGTCGGTTGTGATCTTGTCGATGATATCCTCGGTTGCGATTCTGTAAGCTGTGGCTTTGTCACCCATCCAGTGATAGACACGGGCCTGGAGGGCCTTGACTGCATAATAGTTCATGCGCAGCTGACGGAAAGAATAGTCATAGGCAAGAACTCCGTTGTCCTCGGCGGCCACATTCTTGACTCCTTCGGTGATGATCGGATCATACTTATAGAGAAGTTTCTCGGCTTCAGCAAGGTCGGCAAGAATCTTGGTCATAACCTCATTGGCGGGAAGAAGGGGCTGGATATCGCGTGAGGACGAGTTCTGATATGGGATCGTCTGCATTGTCGGATTCTCCGGATAGATCGGACCGTAAAGACGCATCAGATCGAAGTGGAAAAACGCGCGCAGGGCGAGTGACTCTCCGCGGATGATGCCAAGCTGTGTCTCGGTCAGTGGATTTGCGGTTTCCGTATGCTCGATCACCACGTTGAGGTTGGCAAGCAGGGAATACATGTTTGACCAGACTGAGGCGAAAGCGGTTTCAAGCGACACGTCGTTATAGGCATAAGTGGCATAGAGACGCATCGAATGATTGTTGTTTTCCGTCACATTATAATATTGGGCCATGACATCGACCGGACCTGTGGTCAGGGTCTTGGCATAAACGTCGTTCATCTTGAGATAGACTCCGTTGAGCGCTGTCATAAAACCACGGTAATCGGAAAACAGAACGTTTTCCATGACTTTGTCTTCCATTTTCACTTCCAGCCAGTCGGCACATGAGCTGACGCTGACTGCAAGAAGCGAAGCGGCGAATATTGATTTTACTTTATTAATAGTCTTCATAATTGTGGTGTCTGCTTTTTCATTTGATTAGAAGCTCAGTCCAAGCGAGAGCGAGAATGAGCGCTGGAACGGATAACTGAGACCACGCTCTTCCTTGATGTTGGAGAGATGGAACAGGTCGTTCATGTAGAAGCGGATGTCAAAGGACGATGCGCCGATGGTGCGGAGGAAAGGCATCGTTGTGGTGCGGTAGCCGAAGTTGATCGACGCGCAGTCGAGAGTATGCTCCGTAGCCACGAAGCGGCTGCTCTGGTTGGTGGCGGAGGTGTCGTCGATTCGCTTGTACTTGGCGATATCGCCTGGCTTTTTCCAGCGGTCAGTCAGGGCGCGGAGGTCCTGATTGTATTTAAGCGATGTATTGGAGATGTTCTCGACCTTGTTCATGAGAGTCGAGAGATAGACTTCAGCTCCTGAACGGAATGAGAATGTCGCGCCGACAGAGAATCCTTTGTAGAGGAACGAGGTGCTGAGCGTGCCGGAGAAGTCGGGATTGGTATCGCCGTAGAGGACTTCGTCGTCCGCACTCCATTCATAGGTATATGTTCCGTCCTTGCGGATAAAGATTTCATTACCGGTGGCGGGGTCGATACCGGCCGAACGGACAATGTAGAGACCGGTTGTGCTGGCGCCGTCATACATACGTTCAAGCGACTTGCTTCCGCGGCCCGCTTCGTTATACTGCTCCAGAAGGTCGCCGATCTTGTAGTACTTGGTTCTGTTCGTATTGATATTGCCGCTGAAATACCAGTTGAGATCGCCGCGGCGGAACACGTAGTAGGTCGCGTTCAAACTCCATGAGCGGTTGTCGGTACCGCCGATGTTCATCGGTGCTGAAGTGGCGCCGGTTGAACTCGGAAGGTCGATGCGGACAAGCAGCGGATCGGTCATTCGTATCTGATATGAAGTGCTGAGCATGAGTTTCTGATCGAACATGTTGACATTGAGACCGACGTTATAAGTATCTGTCTTCTGCCATTTCAGACCGCTGTTGCCCCATTGGTTGACGATAGCTGCAAGCCCGAAAGGATTGGTGTAAGCGGTGTAGTATTCGTAAATGCTCGACGCAAGCTTGGCATCATAGTTCTGGTTGCCGGGGTTACCGTAAGAGGCATTGATCTTCAGATAGGAGATGTATTTGTTGGGCTTGAACCACTTTTCATTGTGGGCGTTCCAGCCTACTCCGACCGACCATGTGGTGGTGAAGGGGTCGTCAATACCGAACTGCGAGGCACCGCTGCGCGAGAGGTTGAAGTCAAGCAGATAGCGCATGTCCCATGCGTAGTTAAGGTTGGCATAGTAGCTGACATTGCGGCTGTGGGTGTCCGACGAGCTGGGCTTGCCTCCTTCGGGATAGCCGACCGAGAAGTTCGGGTTGGAGAACTGGTCGTTGAGATAGCCCTGCACTCCGTAAGAGTGGCTCTTGGTGCGGCTGTCCGACACCTGCATACCGCCGACAGCATTCAGGGTGTGTATTCCCCAATAAGCGCCGTAAGAGGCGTTGATTCGTCCGCTGTAACGGTTGTTCGATGAATTGGCATTGGTATAAGAGCCGCGTTTCAGCTGCTCCAGACCGTCCTGAGAGGTCTCGTTGGGCGAAACGTAGGTTTCGTTTGTCGTCTTTGAGGTAGAGTACTGCAAGTTACCGCGGATACGCAGCTGACGTGTGGCGCGCCACTCGAACTGGAAATTGTCTGTGATGGCGATGATGTCGCCCTTGCGGTAGCTGTTCTGACGCAGGTCCCACATCGGGTTCCAGATGGTCTCGCCTCCGGCGCTTGTGTCCTTATACACATACTTGGCTACCTGGCCGTCTTCTGTGTACTTCGTGTAGAAGGGGTTCATCTGCGCGAAGCGCGAAAATGCCACGGTTTCCTGATTGGATCCGGTATGGGAGATGGTTGTCTGGTTCGAGAAGTTGAAGTTGTCCACGCGATACGACAGCGTGATGTTGCCGTTGATCACGTCGCGGTCCGACTTCTTCATGACACCCTGAGTATTGTTGTATGACAGGCCTGCACCATAGCGGAATGCCTGGTCACCACCTTCTATATATACGTTGTGGCTCTGAGTCACGGCTGTGCGCAGAGGCTCGTTCATCCAGTAGGTGTTGTAGCCTTCCTTGACCAGACGCAGACGTTCGAGATACAGCTCACGCTGAGGCTCGCTGATAGGTAAGCCGTTTTCATCGAGGCCAACCGAGGGAGCGCCGACAGGATTATAGTTGTAGACTCCGGACAGTCGCTCGAATTCCAGCTTCTGTGCGGCGTTCATGAGATTATAGTCACTGAGGTCGGCCCATGCCACCTGGACTGAACCGTTGTAGCTCAGGCGCAGACGGCCTGCCGTCGGCTTCTTGGTCTCGACAACGATCACACCGTTGGCGGCCTTCGAACCGTAGATAGCGGTTGCGGACGCGTCCTTGAGCACCGAGATGCTTTCCACGCGGTCCATGTTAAGGTCACTGATTGCCTGGAGCGATGATTCGAAACCGTCAAGAATGAAGAGAGGCTGGTTGGGGTCAGTCTCATATTCCTGACTCAGGGCCTGGACATTCATCTTACCGTTGATCGAGATGTCGGCCAGCTTGTTGGGGTCAGAACCGAAATCGACATTTTCCGTAAGAATAACCGATGGGTCAAGCAACGCGAGGCTCTTGATCACTCCCTGAGGGGCGATCGTCTTGAGCTGATCGGCGTTGAAGGTGGACACCGTACCGGTGAAACTTTCTATATTACGTGTATAGATACCGTTGACCACAACCTCATCCATCGTGGCGGCATCTGTCTCAAGTCTGACTGTCACAGACTTGCCCGCCTGGGCTCTGACTTCCTGCGGCTTCATACCGATATAGGTGAAGCGGAGAGTACAGGTCTTGTCTTTAAGACCGATGGCGAATTCGCCATTCTCGTTTGTGGCGACACCGTTACCCTTCTTGCCCACAATCATCACGGTTACGCCTGGGAGCGGCTCGTCTTCATCGTCGATAACGACGCCACGGAAGTAGTTCAGTTTAGCACCTGCATCAGGCTTGTTTCCCTGCGCCAGAGTGGTCTCCACCCCGAACAACAGACAAAAAAGACACAGAGCAAGCAGCTTGACTCCGTTAATTCTCATACTTTCGATAAGGTTAAATTACTTGATTGGTTTATTTTTCATGTAGGTATGTCCAACCTTTCAAATCGGACAAACAGCGACAATGCAAATATAGGTGACATATTTTTATTAAACAAACTTTTGCTTAAAAAAAGCTATTAAAACACACTAAATATGAACGTCAGGACACACTTTCTCGACAAAATGACACCTTTTAACGCCCATTTAACACATAAGGCTTAAAATTAACACCTATATCTATATAACATGATCCTAAAATATGTTTCGCGCCGGGCTTTTGGCTTCAGAATCGGATTAAAGAAATTTTTCGCCAATTTATTGTCGCGGGTCAAAATCTTTTCCGTATATTTGCAATGGATAATTTTCCAAACGCCAATTTTTATCATTCAATTCTATAAATTTCCAAAAATCAATTTCTTATGTCAAAGGTTACAGTTGTAGGCGCCGGTAACGTAGGCGCTACTTGCGCTGACGTGATCGTAAAGCAGGGCATTGCTGACGAAGTGGTTCTTCTCGACATCAAAGAAGGTGTGGCTGAAGGCAAGGCCATGGACATCATGCAGACCGCAAACATTCTCAACATCAACACCCGTCTGACCGGTGTCACCAACGATTACGAAATGACCGCAGGTTCTGATGTGGTTGTCATAACCTCAGGCATCCCCCGCAAGCCGGGCATGACTCGCGAAGAGCTCATCGGTGTCAACGCCGGAATCGTGAAGTCTGTGACCGACCAGCTCCTCAAACACTCTCCCAACGCAATCATCGTCTGCATCTCCAACCCGATGGACACCATGACCTACCTTATCCACAAGGTAAGCGGTCTTCCCAAAAACCGTATCATCGGCATGGGCGGTGCTCTTGACAGCGCCCGCTTCAAATACTATCTCTCTCTCGGCCTCAACGCCAACCCCAATGAAATCGAAGGCATCGTGATCGGCGGCCACGGCGACACCACTATGATTCCCCTCGTGCGCTATGCTGCCTACCGCGGCGTTCCCGCTTCAAACTACCTCCCCGCAGAACAGCTCGCCAAGATCGCGGCTGACACTATGGTCGGCGGTGCCACTCTCACCAAGCTCCTCGGCACATCTGCATGGTATGCTCCCGGTGCGGCTGGAGCACAGGTGGTCAAGGCTGTCCTCCACAACGAAAAGAAACTCATCAGCTGCTCGGCTCTTCTCGACGGCGAATACGGCGAAAAGGATCTCTGCATCGGCGTTCCCTGTATCCTCGGCAAGGACGGCATCGAAAAGATCGTTGAATTCGACCTCAACGCTGAAGAAAAAGACCTCTTCCACAAGAGTGCGGAAGCAGTTCACAAGACAAACGCAGCTCTCGCAGGCGTACTCTGATCAGCCTTCTGAAAGACTGACAGCCTGTTAGGAGGGTGTTTAATAATACCCTCCGGACAAACTGACAACCCGCACTTCTCAGCCCGCAGGAGTCCAGACTCCTTGCCGAGCCGCAGAAGTGCGGGTCTTTTTTTCAGACACAAATACAATTTTACCATGACATTCAGACACATCATTCTATCCGCCATCCTGGGCCTCGGTGCCTGCGCGGTCTCCTGCTCAAACGCAGCCAAAGACTCACAGAACGGCAGCGAAAACCCGGCGACAGCCGTCGAAGCCCCGGCCCAAGCCGCTCCTGTCACGGCCATCACTCCTGACAAGACCCTCCCGACCGTCATCGACTTCAACGCAACCTGGTGCGGCCCCTGCCAGCGCTTCGCCCCGATCTTCGAGGAGACGGCCAATGAATACCGCGGCAAAGCCATCTTCATCTCTGTCGACGTGGACAATTCGCCCGAACTCGCCCGTCTTTTCGAAGTCAGCGCCATTCCGCAGGTGACCATCCTCCTCCCCGACGGAACCGTCAAATCAAACGTAGGTTTCATGGAAAAGAGTCAGTTCATCGACTTTTTCACCCCCTACCTCCCCAAATGACATCACAGCCGGAGCCACATCGCGACTCCGGCCCGCCTCTCACACGATACAGCAAAACCTGCCATAACCGACTCGACAATGAATCTCGGTGATGGCAGGTTTTTCTGTTTCCTCTGATTGCGGATCAAAGATCCAGGGACCGCTTGCAGATCAAAGATCCAGTTTCTTGTAGGCCACACGCTGACGGCGCCAGGTGTAGACGCAGTGGACTTTCCCGTCACGGCCCTGGATGATGGCCGGGTAGGAATACTGGCTGATCGGCGAGTCTTCCAGTGTCAGTTCATGACGCCAGGTCTCGCCGTCGTCGCTGACTGCGATGCTCAGCGGTGTGCGCGGTCCTTTCTTGGTGCCGGGCAGAGTCGAGAAGTCATTGTAGATGAGCACATGGCGTCCGTCGCGCAGCGTCACGGCATCCGTGCCTGACTGGTTGTTGGGCAGATCGGTCAGGCGCACCGTGCTCCAGCTCTCGCCCCCGTCGTCGCTCACCGACTCGGCCAGACGTCCGTTGCGGGTGCGCATCAACACCTTCAGTCGCCCGTCTTTCAGCCTCAGGATCGAAGGCTGGATGCAGTCGATCGGCTTGATGTCTGCCGCGTTTTCGGTCCGCGGGGCTTTCTCTGCGGCAACCGGGCCTACATATTTCCACTCTCCTGTCGCAAGATCCATGATCTCGAAATGGAGCTTCCAGCCGCCGCCCTCGGTGCTTGAAGCGCAGATCAGACGGCCATTGACAATCTCCGGCTTGTTCTTGACCGGCCCTAAGAAGCCTTCGGGCAGAGCCTCGCGGACACCCCAGGTGCGGCCTCCGTCTTTCGACTTGACTACCCAGCCGGTCCAGTCGGACACCCGTGTTCCGATCTTATAAAAGAGCCACAGTTCTCCGCCGGGCATCTCCATCAGCACCGGATTCCAGCAGGCTTTCCTGCGCAGTCCGCTGACTTCAGCCCCAAAGCTCTTCACCGGCCCAAGCGCTGCCTCATGGCTCGCACTGTCGATCCCTGCCTTCAGCGCATCCTCGCTGCCGGGCATGAAGACGCCGTCGGCTGCCAGGATCGGTTTCTCCCAGCGGTCAGAGCCCTTCGGCTTGCGGCTGACCCAGATGCAGACTCCGGGATGGCGCTCATAGAGTCCGCCGAAGTAGGAGGCCACAAGATCGCCCCCTTCAAGCTCGACGATCGTCGAGGCATGACACTGCGGGAAATCCGCTTCTTCATAGAGAAAGGCATCATCGGCAATGCGGGTATCTGTCGGAGGTATCGCCGAGCTGAAATGATGGCGTCCGGACCCGACACGCTCCACGCGTCCGTCAGGGAGATGGACTTCGGCTTCAGTGTTGCAGGGAATCTCCACATCCCACTCCAGCTGCCTCAGATCCTTGCACCACGAGCTTCTGACCGTGCCGTAAGGTGTCTGATGGCTTGCCTTGACCCATGAGCAGTCCTGGATTCCGAAATCGGGGCGCATCACTATCGTCCTGAACCCGTCGGCTCCGGGTGCGATACCGCCGAGACGCTCAAAACACCAGGGGAGCAGGTCGCCAAGCAGCATCACATGGTTGCCGCTGTTCATCGACGGTGCCGCCTTGTCGCCGTTCCACAGTTCCCAGATGGTCGTAGCGCCGTTTTCTGTCATATATCCCCATGAGGGGTAACTCTTGTTTGTCGCTATCAGGTAGGCCACATCGGCAAATCCGTTGTCCGACAGCCCGCGCAGCAGCCAGGAGATGCCGATCACTCCGCAGGGCACATGGCCGTTGTTGCGGGTGATCACATTGGCCACAACCTGCTTGGCCACTTCCTCACGCAGCGAGTCAGGCACGATCCCGAAGGCCATCGGCAGCAGATTGGCGGTCGCCGTGTTGTTGCCGTAGTAGACGCTGTCAGGGTAGAGCGGATGGCCTGCCACAGGCGATGTCCCGCGCTGGCATGTCAGAAAGCGCGAGTTGAACGCCTCGACTGACTTTCCGCGCAGCGAATCCCACTCGGCGGCATCGGCTGTCAGGCCCTGCCGGCGGGCAAAATCGCCCAGCAGACGCAGACATTCGATAGAGTAGGCCGTGGCTATAAGAGCGCCGTCGGTCTTGCGTTCAGGATCCTTGCTGTGGATCAGCTCAAGGCTCTCCGGAGGCAGACACCAGTCGCCGTATTTGTCTTTGGTGACAATTCCGCCGCGGCTGTATTCTGTAAGGATGTGGCGCATCCACAGGGCCATAGCCGGATAGTTTTCCTCTGCCGGACGGCTGTTGCCGAACTGACGCTGCAACATCGAGCAGACAAACGGCAGCGCCGCAGGCCAGGTCACATCGTCGGTATAGTAGTTCCAGAACGCGGGGGCCACATCGGGAATGCAGCCGTCTTCTCGCTGCGATTCGCGGATGTCGCGCATCCATTTGCTGTAAAGTCGCTCGTTGCCGAACAGATAGCTCTCGCCCAGCGCGCCTACCGTGCGGTCGCCCAGCCAGGGCTGACGCTCGTTGCGCTGCGGACAGTCGACGGGCATACCCTTGTAGTTGCTCTGAATGCCGTGGAAAGCATTGCGCACCACCTTGTTTAATATTGTGTCCGAACATTCGAATGAGCCCGTCAGATCCATCTCATCGGCCACAGGGACTGCCTCAGGAGCGGCCTCAGCCACATCTTTCAGCCCTGTGATCTCCGCATATCTGAAGCCGTGGTAGACAAACGACGGGTTCCAGCGCTCAGCCTCGCCGCCGCGGCACACGTAGACATCCTCCGAACGTGCGTCGCGGAGATTGGCGCGGTAGAGGCGCCCGTCTGCATCGAGTTTCTCGGCATAGACCACTCTGACGGTATCGCCTGCGGCCCCGTCGGGCACAAAGCTGACCCATCCGGCCATATTCTGACCGAAATCCACCACCGCAGTGTCGCCGCGGCTCCATATCTTCAGCGGCTTCACACCCTTTCCGGCACGCATGGCCGGAGTCATCTGCCCGCGCAGAGTCCCCATCGGAGCCTCCGCACGCTCGGCTCTGAGCCACTTCGAATCGTCGAATCCGGCAGAAGTCCATCCTGCGGTCTCCAGGCGGCTGTCATAGATCTCGCCGTCATATTCGTTGTTTGACCTCACGGGGCCATCGGTGCTGACACGCCAGCTCTCGTCGCTGACCAGACGTCGGCTTGTCCCGTCAGTATACTCCACGATGATGTTAACGCGGCATTTCGGCAGGCCGAACACCGGGATCTTATATGGCTTGTGCTGCCTCATCGGGAAGTAGCGGCCATTGCCAAGCTCAATCCCGACAGCCGTCTCAGGGGCCATCAGCCCGGTGATGTCGTAGGCATTGTAATAGACCGTCCGACGATAGTCCGACGGGGCCGGTTTGAGCAGATCTTCCGCACCGACCTCCCGGCCGTTGACATAAAAGCGGTAGAGGCCAAGACCGGCCACATAGGCCGTGGCCCGCTTTATCTCCTTGTTGTCAAGTTTGAATTCCCTTCTGAGCCGACGGGCTGCAAGACACGTGTGCAGACCCCGCTCCTCGCCGGGCATGAGCCTCTCAAGCCCTATCCAGCGTCCGCCCCAGCGGGTCTCGCCGAGCAGACCGATGCCGAAGCTCGCGGGAGTGCTCCAGGCCGAACCGTCTCTGTCAGTCTCGACGCGGACTTTCCACCATCCGCGCTGATTGCTTTTCAGAGCCTTCCCGCCGTAGGAGATCCACAGCTGGTCAGCCGAGCCGACACGGCCCGAATCCCACAGATCGCCCTTGTCCTGCTCCAAAAGTTCAGGCGAGGAGGCTACCAGTATGCGATATGCCTTCTGTCTGACATTTTTCTTGTCAGAATTCATCTGCCACGAAAACCTGGGCGCAGCCACGTCAAGTCCAAGAGGATTGTCAAGATTCTCGGTCCGCAGACCGCCTACTTCTACCCGCGCCGAGGCACCGGACACCGCCATCACAACCGAAAGCAACACCATGAGGCAACGCCCGGAATTTATACGAGATTTTAAAAACATAAAGACTCAGTTAAGTTACTTAAGAAGATTTAAGGTAAGCCGGTCGACCGGCCATAAAAAGCTGTCACACGGCGAGATTGTCTGACAAACAATCTCCCAATCTGCAAATTTACCCAAAAATCACCTTATTCTCCAAGTAACTCCTCGATATAGTCATAAAAATCCGCTCCTTCCCCCTTGAAAGCCCTCAGAACTTTCCCGTCGGGGTCTATCACCACCTTCGTCGGATAAGACCTGACATTATAGGCCGTCTCCACCGTGCGGTCATCGCTTATGACCTGCGTCCAGGGCATCCGGTGCTTTTTCAGCGCCCCTCGCCAGCCGTTTTCCGAATCCGAACAGGCAATGCTCACCATGTTCAGCCTGTCGGAATAACGCTCGTAACACTTCTTCATCTTCGGAATCCCGCGCACACACCAGATGCACCACGAGCCCCAAAAATCCAACACCGTATACTTCCCCCTCAGCGAATCCGACGAAAACTCACCCCCCTCAGGAGTGCGCAGCCTGAACGGAGGCATCTGGCGCCCCTCAGCCAGCATCGACTTCGGACGGCTGTTGGCCGCCATCCGCTTCAGAGCTATCATCTGCATCACCTTCAGATCCTGGGCGATCTTACGCGCGAACCGCCCATTGCGCACCTCAGGCGCCATATTCTCGATCGCCGCGATCCCCCACTTGTCATTGAGGTTCACCAGACTGTAAGCCGCCTCGCTCTCCGGATGCGACATCACATAAGCCTCACAGACTCTCCCGTATCGCTCCCCGATTTCTCTGTCAGCCCGCAGCCGCTCCTTGAGCAGCACAGCGCCATCCTCACCGGCATCCGTACCCTCGCTGAAAGCCCGTGCGGCAGCCGCAAACTCCTCATGATATGGCCGCGTAAACTCCCTCACACGCGCCAGATCCTGATAATAGGCACTTCCGCCCACCTCAAACTTATGATTTTCGCCCCCGGCCCGCAGATCGCCACGCAGAGTCAGCTCCTCATCCGGCACAAAATAAATGAAAAACCCCTTGTTAGCCCTCTCCGGCACAGACTTCAGACGCAGCTGCGCCAGCCAGGCATTTTTCAGCGACGTTGAAAACTCAAACCGCCCCTCGCGCACAGGCACCCGCTTGCGCACCACCTTCCTGTCAGGCTCGAAAGTGACATACTCGATCAGCAGCACATCATCCTTATCAAGCCCCACAAGCGACCCCGACATCGAGAAATTATCCTTCCCCGCAGCCGACCAGCAGCCCAGCAGCATCACAATCACCACCAGAACCACAACCTTAGGAACGCCCGTCAAAGCCCTCCCCAGGCATCCGGCCAACAGCCAGGCCTCCTGCAATCGCACAAAAAAACGCTTCATCATAGCAAACTAACTTTTTGCAAATATAACCCAAAGATTTTCAAGGAATATGTTAACAAAACATAA